>JAFGIX010000009.1 GCA_016929395.1 Candidatus Zymogenus saltonus | reverse complement strand
TTTGAAGAAATACAACGAGGCGATAGCGGACTATACCAAGGTGATAAGTATCGACCCGAATTATGCCGATGCCTACAATAACAGGGGTTGGAAATACTACCTGTTGAAACAATACGACAAGGCGTTGGAGGACATCACGGTTGCGCTTCGCATAGAGCCTAACAATCCATATGCCCTCGACAGCAGGAGCAACGTCTACCGGGAGTTAGGAAGATATTCAGAGGCGATGGCAGATATAAACAAGGCGATCAGTATTGAAGAAGATCTTTTTTTCTACTGCACCCGTGGGCTTAACTACAAGGCGATGGGCGAAACGGAGAAGGCCAAAGCCGACTTCAAGAAGGCCTGCGACGGCGGCGAAGAGGATGCCTGCAAGGAGCTGAAGAAGTGACGGAACAATATTTGTCATTCCCTTGGGAATCGGGAATCCGGAATTATTTGTCATTCCCATGAAAACGGGAATCCAGCCTGATATTTACTGGATTCCCGATCGGGTCGGGAATGACAGAATAGATTCCCAGTGGTGCTGAGGATGACAGAATATTTCTATGTTTTTTCCCCCTTGCTGTCATTGCGAGGAGTGGTTCCCTTGTATATCCTTTTTTAAAACACAGGCGCGGCAATCGTGCGGTTGATGCCGGTGAGGTTGTTGAAATATAAAGATAATAAAACCAACAAAAAAACGGGCACCCACGGAAGTTATCAAACTATGTGGACGCCCGTTTTTTATTGGAACTGGTAGCGGGGGCAGGATTTGAACCTGCGACCTTCAGGTTATGAGCCTGACGAGCTACCGGACTGCTCTACCCCGCGTCAATCTTCTTTTAAGCCCTCAAAATGTCAAAACATCAATCTTAATATCAATCAGCAATCAGTCAGTCTGTGTGGCAATCAATATGGCAATCAATTCGTCACCGGGCCGCGAACTGGCAATATAGCAATATAGAATGGCCCTGTCAATAAAAATTGGCCCAAAATAAAAAAAACTTCAGCATTCCCCCCGTCCCCCCGCATTTTAGTAAGTAAGATCCCCCATCCTTCCCATCCCCCACATCGACAAACCGAATCAAAGCAAAAACGGTCTAGCCCTTTTTCTCGATCTCTTCGGGACGATCTGGCTCATCCCTTTTTATTTCGTCATCTATGCTGGAGATGCCCTTTTTGAAGTTCCTGATCCCTTTGCCGAGGGAAGCCCCGACTTCAGGAAGCTTGCCGGCCCCGAAAATCAGAAGGGCCAAGACAAGAATTATGATGAGCTCAGGCATACCAAGTCCAAACATTACCGGTCTCCTAAAAAGAAGAATAAACTTCGGCTAATCTTGTATCAGCCTTATGCGGTATCCACCGTTAATTTTAAAATATAGCACGATTTTATTTATAAAGCAAGAAGATAATGGAGTTTTTGAAAAAAGGGTAAAAGGCTTGCATTTCCGCCGTGATTAAAATAGTATATCCGAATTGGAATATATATTAGGAGATGAATGATGGCAAAGAAACCGGTTACAGTCGCCCTCCTCGGGGCGGGCGAAAGGGGTCAGGTCATGTTCGGGATTTTTGCGAAGAAACACCCCGACCTGTTCAAATATGTTGCAGTTGCGGAGGCGAACGACCAGCGGAGGGAGAGATTCGTAAAGAAATTCAATATTCCAAAGGAAAACGTATTTGCCGACTGGCGCGACCTTATGGAAAAGCCAAGGCTCGCAGACGCCGTGATAAACGCAATGCCGGACATCCACCATTACGATTCGACGATAGCGGCATTGAGAAAGGGGTATCACACGCTTTTGGAAAAGCCGATGGCCCAGTCTCCCGCCCAGTGCGTGAGCTTGGTTAACGAGGCCGAGAAGCAGGGGATGATCCTACAGATATTTTTGGAGTGCCGCTACCTTCCGCTCTACGAGAGGATAAGAAGGCTGATAGACGAGGGGAAAATAGGAGAACTCATGGGAATCCAGACTTCGGAGAACCTCGGATACTGGCATTTCATAATGAGCTATGTTCGGGGATTCGCCAGGAGGAGCGTGGATGTCATCTCGTTTCTATCGGCCAAGGGGATTCACGACTTTGACCTGATCACCTGGTTTGCGGATGCCCATCCCATAAGCGTCTCTTCCTACGGGAAGCTCACCTACTTCAGGGAGGAAAACGCCCCTAAGGGGGCGCCCGAGAGGTGCCTCGACGGCTGCCCTGTGGAAAAGACTTGTCCGTTCCACGCCTACAAGCAGTACATCAAGCCCGGCTTTCCCCAGATACCGGTATCCCTCATTACCGGCATAACGCCGGGAACCCTCGTCGATGGGTATATCAAATATCCCCATCTCAGGAGCCTCTCAGCCTACAACCTGACCAGCGTGGACAGGGAGGGGCGGATAGAGGAGCTGAAAAACGGCCCCCACGGCAGATGCGTCTTTAAGTGCGACAATGATGTCATGGATCACCAGCTCGTGAACATCGAGTACGAGGGGGGAAAGCTCGCCACGCTTTCGCTGTCGGCGTTCAGCCTGACGTGGGAGCGGACCCTGAACATCAACGGGACAACCGGCGAGATATATTCAAAAGACCTCACAGGAAGGCTCGAGGTGAGAAACTTCAACCCGAAGAACAAGGTAAGGAGGAAGAGGGTCAGGTTCAACCCCCTGTTTCACGGCGGATCTGACGGAACGGTGCTGATAGAGTTTGCCAAATCCGTGAGGAACTTCAACAAGAACAAGGGGGCCGATGTCTTGACGAGGGCCAAAGACGCCCTCGACAGCCACCTTCTCTGTTTCGCTGCCGAGGAGGCAAGGAAGAATAACACGGTTGTGGACATGGTCAAGTTCAAAAATGATGCTTCGATGGCGGCGAAGTCGCTCGGTTAGCGTCTATGGGATTGGGCCGGCTCGGTCTTGCATGGGTTTAGGGGGGAGGCTTTCGCGGTGATTTTTTAACTTTTGTGGATGTTTAAGAACTTGAGTGATTGATAAAAGGGAGATAGAGGTTGGGAAGGTCGAAGTTTACATATGACCTGATGATGAAATTCTATAAACTCTTTCAACTCCTCGACGACATGGGCCTTATCAAACACAAAGAGTCGGAGGCGGACACCTCCGCCCATATGATACCGGTGAACGAGGTGATAAGGGGGGGCAAAAGCGTTATCCTGCCGATGGAGATTCTGGGGCCGATCATTGAGCGGGCCGACTGTATCTATATTATGACCGAGTGCCTCTGCCGGAGGGGGGAGGGGTGCAGGTCGTATCCTGTCGATATCGGGTGCCTCTTTCTGGGGAGCGCAGCAAGGGAGCTGGGTCGCGGTATGGGTAGGGAAGTATCGATAAGGGAGGCCGTTGTGCACGCCGAAAACGCGATTGGGTTGGGCCTCTTTCCCCTCGTTTTACATAACGAGTTCGACGCGTGGCTCTGGGGTATCGATTACAAGAGGATGCTCAACGTCTGCTTCTGCTGCGACTGCTGCTGCTCGGTGAGGCGAGGCGTCAGGGTCAGGCAGTCGGAGGGCTTTTTCGAGAATATCAAGAGGCTCCCCGGCCTTACCGTCTCGGTCATGGAAGGCTGCACCGGATGCGGGGCGTGCGTCGACTTGTGCGTAGCAGGGGCTATATCGATCACAGGCGCGATCACAGGCGAGATCACCGGCGGTAGGACGGAGATAAACGAAGAATACTGCAAGGGGTGCGGAAACTGCGTGAAGGTGTGTCCCGAGGGCGCCGTTGAGATGAGACTTGAGGATGGTGTAGATACCGTGGGGGACATCCTCGAGACATATGATAAAAGGACCGACGTGGGTGGGCTGAGCGCTCTTTCCGTTAAGGGAGAACGGGTTAAGAGCTGAAATGTAAGTTTTCTGTAAAGATGATTTTTTTCATTGATTGTATGTATGAATTGGTATTATATATGTCCATGATAGTTTTATATTTGGAGGAATTATGAGTGACAGAAAAAAGATTTTAAGCTGGTGCATGTATGACTGGGCGAATTCCGGCTTTGCCACGACGATCCTCGCCGCGGTCATGCCTATCTTTTACGTAAAGGTGGCGGGGGCGAATTTGGCGCCTGTGCAGGCAACCTCTAACTGGGGGTTTACCAACTCCATCGCCATGCTGACGGCGGCTATACTGGCCCCGATCCTGGGCGCCATGGCCGACCACAGCGGCTCAAGGAAGAGGTTTCTGGCGCTTTTTATGGGGGTCGGGAGTCTGGGGACAGCCTCCCTCGTGGTCATATCCACAGGCGACTGGCTCTTGGCGTCAGGCCTTTATCTCATCGGGAGGATAGGTTTTTCCGCGTCCAATATCTTTTACGATTCGCTTTTGCCCAGCGTTGCGGGGGACAGGATAGACCAGGTATCCACCGGGGGATATGCGATAGGCTATCTGGGCGGCGGGATACTCCTTGCGATAAACCTCCTGATGATTCAAAAGCCCGCTCTCTTCGGAATCCACGAATACATGGGTGTCTCGGCGGTGGAGTGGGGGACGAGGCTCTCCTTTGTGACCGTGGGTCTCTGGTGGGCGCTCTTCTCCATTCCTGTTCTCAAAAACGTACCGGAGCCGCCGAGCATCAAGATGGCGGGGGAGTACAAAAGCTCGATAGCCGCAAGCTTTCAGAGGATTGGGCTTACCTTTTCCGAGATCAAGAAGTTCAGGGAGGCGTTGAAGTTCCTAATCGCCTACTGGCTCTACAACGACGGTATAGGAACCATCATCGTGATGGCGACCGCTTTCGGGACCGAGATCGGAATAGGACAGGGGCATCTCATTGGGGCGCTTCTGATGGTGCAGTTTGCGGGCATCCCATTTACGCTGCTGTTCGGCACGATTGCCAAGAAGCTCTCCCCGAAGACCGGAATCCTGATATCGCTTACCATCTACTCGGCCATCTCCATCGGCGGGTATTTCATGAGCAGTCCCATCCATTTCTGGATACTGGCCTTCTGCGTGGCGCTGGTTCAAGGGGGCTCCCAGGGGCTTTCGAGGTCCCTCTTCGGGGCCATGATACCCAGAAGCAAGACCGCCGAGTTCTTCGGCTTTTACGACATAAGCTCGAAGTTCTCCGGCGTCCTGGGACCCCTGGTCTTCGGGCTTGTGGGTACGCTGACGGGGACCAGCAGGCTCTCGATCCTGGCGGTGGTGTTTTTCTTCATCACAGGCGGATTTCTCCTCCTGTTTGTTGACCACGAGAAGGGGAAGGCGCTCGCGAGAGAGGCCGAGGCTAAGATAGAAGGGATGGCATAGCAAATTATTGTCTCTGCTTCATCCCCCCTTGAGATGACCGCCGGGGGAAGGGGGCCGTTGTAAAATGGCGCTTGAGAAATCTTAAAGGGGGATGAAATTTCAATAGAGGTAAATAAGAAGGGTGATTACGATGGAAAAGATAATCGACATCCACACACACCTCGGGGATATAATCTATCCGAACGGCGGTGAGCTGATCGAAAAGACCGGGGTCAAAAAGAAGATCTTTATAGATCTTATATCGGTATCGGAGATGATGCTCCATCCCGATTTCGGCGGCGCAATCTACGAGAGCCCCCTGTATCCCCTGATCACCAGGGCAAGCCGGGCCAGGAACCTTACCGCCACACGGGAGAACATGAGAAGGGATATGGACAAATACGGAGTTGTGAAGAGCGCCTGCATGCCGATACCTCCCTATCTCACGTTTGGCGACCTGAAGGTCGCGGCGAAAAAGGACAAGGGGATAATTCCCTTTACCGGCGTTGACTTCACGCAGAAATTCGACAAGGCCAAGGTCAGGGCGAAGCTGAAAGAGGACGTGGAGGAGGGCGCAAAGGGTCTCAAGCTTCACCCTATACTCCAGAAGGTCTCTCTGACGGACAAGAAGACCTTCGAGACCGTCGAGGCCTTCGCTCCCCACGAGTTTCCCATCCTGTTTCATCTGGGGATTTCCCATTACTATCCGAAAGACGAGGAGGACGGTCAGGTCCCAGAGTACGGCGAGGCCCACTATGCCAGGGACCTTGTGAAGGCCTTTCCGAAGGTGAAATTCATCGTGGGGCACGCTGGGCTTTACGAGATCGATAGGGTTATCGAGATGATGTCTTCGTTGAAGAACGCCTACGTCGACGTTTCGATTCAATCACCTAAAAATATCAGAAAGCTCATAGACTCCTTCGGGCCGGAGAGGGTCCTCTTCGCATCAGACTGGCCCTGGGGCTCAAGATCCACCCCGATCAGGGCCGTCAAGAGGGCGTGCAGGGGGGATAAAAAGATTTCAGATATGATATTTTACAAAAATGCAGAGAAGCTTCTAAAAATATCTATATGAACGAAAATCTTCGTACAACATTAAGGCCTGAACGAAGTGTAAATATGTGTGAGTGATTACGGGCTTTTTTCATTTCGTCTTTGATCAAGTCAGACGTGATGTCACCCCGGTTGTTTGACAAACGAAAAAAATGTTCTACTGGATCATTGTTTCTTTACACAAAAGACAAATTTTTTGATATAATAAATGGAATTATCTCATGGTGGGAATGGAAACCTCTTGACAATGAATTATAAAACAGTATAATAGTTAATGATAATTATTTCTAACATGGCAAAAGGATTTAGAAATGGCTGACGGGCAGATTTATCGCATGACAAACCAGCGTAAGGTTATAATGGATGTGCTTAAAGACGTAACCACGCATCCGACCGCTGATCAGGTCTACGAAATGGTGAGGAAACGGCTCCCGAAGATAAGCCTGGGAACCGTGTATAGGAATCTCGAGATATTGTCCGATCTCAGTATGATTCAAAAGATTGAAGTTGGCGGAACCCAAAAGCGGTTTGACGGGAACATCGAAAATCACTATCACGTAAGGTGCAGAGTCTGCGGCAGGGTGGAAGACTTGCCGATAGAGTCAATGGTCTTTAGCGGTCTTGAGAAGCTCTATTCCGGCGCAGACGGATACACCGACCTCACTCACAAGCTTGAATTAGTGGGAGTTTGCCCCGAATGTAAAAATAAGAGAGATCGGGCTGATTAGAAGGCATAAACAGGATATTATCATATATGCGGATAAATCTACTGTTTTCATCAATAAGTAATCCGCGCCTTTAAAAAATAGTTTTACTATTGGAGTTAAATAATGTCGGATAACAGCAAAGTTGTCCTTGAGGCGATGAAAAAACTGAATAAGCCTGTAAGGCCGGGGGATGTCGCCGAGGAGACAGGCCTTCCCAAGGAGGATGTCTCCAAGGCGATCCAGACCCTCAAGAAAGAGGGAAAGGTCGTTTCACCGAAGAGGTGCTTCTGGGAGCCGGCTTAGACGGCTTCCCATAATCTCAATAGAATTTCAGTTCCCATATCCGTAGAATAATTGTTTAGTTGTACAATCTACTAAATAGGAGATTGGAATAGAATATCCAATAAGAAATATCCCATTTTTTGCCCCCCGTCGGTGTCACGACGATTAACGGTGTCATGACAATTAAATATTACGCCGATATCTTTGAAGAGCTCTATTACCGCTACAACAGGCGGGAATACGTCCATCCCGACCCGCTGGAGTTCCTGTACAAGTACGAAGACCCGAGAGACAGAGAAATTTGCGGCCTGATCGCCTCTTCGCTTGCCTACGGCAGGGTGCGCCAGATTCTGAAAAGTGTCTCGGCTGTCCTCGAAAAGATGAAGCCGACGCCGTCGAAGTTTTTGAGAGATTCGTCCCTCGAATCCCTTGAGGGTGCTTTTTCCGGGTTCAAGCACAGGTTCAGCACGGGAGAGGAGGTTGCCCTGACGCTCTTCAGCGTAAAGCGTATCCTGGATAGATACGGCTACCTCGAAAAACTCTTTGTCTCCGGGCTTAAAGGTTGTGAAGACGGAGGGGATGGGGAAGGTGTCAACAAAAACGACAAGATGACTCACGCGCTTTTTGCCTTTGTTAGGGAGCTGAACGAGCCGTTTAACGGCGGGCCAAACAGTCTGATTCCGTCCCACGAAAAGGGGAGCTCCATGAAGAGGCTGAATCTCTTTCTCCGCTGGATGGTTAGGGAGGACGCGGTCGATCCCGGGGGATGGAAGGGGGTCAAGCCCTCGCAGCTTATGATCCCCCTTGACATACACATGCACGGGATCAGCCTGTCATTGGGCATTACCGGGAGGAAGCAGGCAAATATAAAAACGGTCGACGAGGTCACCGAGGCGTTCAGGGTCATATCTCCCGAAGACCCGGCAAGGTACGATTTCGTCCTGACGAGGTTCGGTATAAGGGATGAGTTGTGTCCGAAGGTTCTGATTAGAGATATAAACTCCAAGCTCCGGTCGTCCTGAAAAATAGACTATCATCCGCGCTCTTTCTTTACTGTCTAAAGTTTGACGATTTTAAGACTTATCAACTATTTTTTAAGATATTTGTTGAAAAAAACTTGACAAATGAAAAAAGAGGTAATATTATTAATAAGTATTCCTAATAAGATGGAGATAATTTAAGAGCAATTATCTTGATAAGGAGTTTTTAAAAAGGGATTATTTCCACATGAATGATTTTATGTGTACGGTTTGTGGTTATATATATGATACCAATGAGGGAAATGACGAGGCCGGTGTAGAACCGGGAACCGAATTTCAAGACCTGCCCGAGGATTGGGCCTGTCCCGTATGCGGGGCGGCAAGGGACGAGTTTTTGAAAGAGACATGATCTGATTTGGGGTTTGATGGCGCTGCTTTCCCCTGCGTTTATGGTGAATATTTAAAATAGACTAATTATTCTAAAGGAGTATGAAGATGAGTATTTCCGATAAGATCCAAGGTGGTGACTGGAAAATGGAAAAACATGTGCCGGTCATCGAGTGTCCCGATAAGGTAAAGGCGGACGAGTGGGTAAGCGTGAAGGTAAGCCTGGGGGTGGCGGCTGCCCACCCAAACACGACGGAGCACCATATCAGGTGGATATCCTGCTATTTCTCTCCGGACGGTGACAAGTTTACCTACGAGCTGGGCCGTTTCGAGTTCAACTCCCACGGGGAGTCGGTGGCCGGGGCCAACGAAGGCCCGGTTCACACTAATCACGAGGTGACGTTTTCCTTTAAGACGAAAAAGGCGGGAGTCCTCCACTCAACGGCCTACTGCAACATCCACGGTCTATGGGAGTCGGAGAAGAGGGTCGAGTTGGGATAATTAGCCCGGCGTCGCAACCATGCTGTCTTGATATTTACGGTTTCTGGATTGACCGATGGAATTTTTAAAAATTTGATTTGTTGGTTTAAGATGGACGAAAGAATTAAGGAGATGATGCATAAGGCATTTACGGGTGAGGCGAAAGCGAATCTGAGGCTCAAGCTATTTGCAGAAAAGGCCGAAGAGGAGGGGTATGGCCAGATTGCCAAGCTCTTCGAGGTGATTGCGCTGTCGGAGTCGATCCACGGGAGGCGCGCCCTGAGATACCTAAAGGAGATAGGGAGCACTGAGGATAATCTTAAGGAGAGCTTCGAGTCCGAGACGAAGGTGGCGGGACACGCCTACGGCGACTTCATAAAGTACGCATCAGAGATTGAAGACAAGGCGGCGCTTACGATCCTCACCCAGACGAGGGACGTGGAGGAGGTGCACGCAAAGCTCTACAAGGAGGCGATGAACCACATGCTGGAGGATACAGACACGACATATTACGTGTGCAGTGTCTGCGGCTACGTCTCCGACGGCGTGCTCCCGGAGGTGTGCCCGGTCTGCGGAGTTCCGAAGGAGAAGTTTACGGAGTTCAGATGAGTAATTGATTTAAAGTGCCTTTTGGCCCATAAGAAAGATAAAAAAGCAAGGGGGTAAATTGATGGATCTTAAAGGATCGAAGACGGAAAAGAATATACTGACCGCTTTTTCCGGGGAGTCTCAGGCGAGAAACCGGTATACGATGTTTTCCAGCAAGGCAAAAAAAGAGGGTTACGTCCAGATCTCGGATATATTCGAGGAGACGGCGAACCAGGAGAAGGAGCACGCGAAGCGGCTCTTCAATCTCCTCAAGGGGGGAGAGGTGGAGATAACGGGCACCTTCCCGGCGGGAGTAGTGGGAAGCACGGTGGAAAACCTTAAGGCGGCGGCGGCCGGAGAGAACTACGAGCACACCGAGATGTATCCCGGCTTTGAAAAGATCGCCAGGGAGGAGGGATTCGACGACATCGCCAAGATATTTGAATCCATCGCCATAGCCGAGAAGCAGCATGAAAAGAGGTATCTTGACCTGGCGGGGAACATCGAGAAGGGCAGGGTCTTCAAGAGGGAGTCGAAGACAGCATGGCGCTGCAGGAACTGCGGCTACCTCCACGAGGGGACCGAGGCCCCGAGCGCATGTCCCGCGTGCGCCCACCCTCAGGCCTATTTCGAGCTTTTGGGCGAGAACTGGTAGAGGCAGGCAAAGTGACCTAAACAATGAGGGGGGATTCCCCCTCTTTTTTTGGTCGGATAAGGGGCAGGTTTATCCAGCCTGTCACATTTGGCACAAGGCATGAGGGATTGCCTGAATTCTGGTGGGGGGGAGAGAAACGGAGATTAAGGCGATCAAGCCTTTCCGCGGCGCTTCTGAAGGTGTCTGTAATATTTGTGGACTATCTCCTCCTGCTCCTTTGTCTCTATGAAGTTTCTGATCTCCCTCAGGTTGTCTATCGCCTCTTGGGGCTCCTCACCCATGCTCACCCTGTAGGCGGCGATCATCGTCCCCGTCCTCCCGATCCCCATCAGGCAGTGGACGGCGACATTTACCCCCCTTGAGAACTCGGCTTCGACAAAGTCCACAAACCGTATGACCTGTTTTAGCGTCGGCGGCTCCAGGTTTTCGACCGGGAGGTGGAAGAGCCTGAAGCGCTTTCGGTATGGAAGGGGGATTAGAATCGAATCCTCGGTCAAGGTGACTATCGCCCCCACGTCGTTTTCAATCAGGATATTCAGGTCGTCGTCCAGGGGCCGCACGAGACCCGGCATCGTCATGGCGAAGAGGGTCCTCTCCCCGTTTGTCGCGCCCGCACAGAACGAGCTGTTTATCCTTGCATTCACGTATTCTTTCCAGTATCAAATAGTGCACATATGATGGAGACAATGAAATGACAAGATGCACTCATTTGGGTGCCAGCTCCCTCAGAAGCTCATCTGTGGTATAGAAGAACTTTTTTGGTTTCAGCTTTGCGAGATCCGCTGGTGTGTCCACCGATTGGGCGAGACAGTAGACTTCGACACCGGAGTTCTCCCCGGTGACAATATCCACCCTCGAATCCCCCACGAAGATGGTTTGGCTCTTTTCCGTTCCCATCTCGAGCATGGCCGCCTCCACCATGTCCGGCGAGGGCTTTGGGTTCTCAACGTCGCCGGCGCCGATGACCTTTACAAAATATCCAGATAGGCCGAGATGATCGATCAGGGTTCGGGCATAAGTGCCTTTCTTGTTGGTGGCGACGGTTGACTTTATCCCCCTATCCTTTAAGGCCTCGAGGATTTCGACCATCCCACCCTTTACGGTGGTCATGTCGAGGTAGATCGAGTGGTACTTTTCTCTGAAGGTCGTAACAAGCAGGTTGACGTCCACGTCGGCAAATATCTTCTCCAGGCCGACCGAAAGAGGCCAGTGCATCATCTCCTTGAGCGCCATTTCCGCGTCGCCTATATCGATATTCAATTTTTCCAGCGTATAGTAGAAGGCCGTCCTGATCGATTCGAGGGATTCGACCAGCGTCTCGTCGAGGTCGAAGATGACACCCTTGACATCCTTTTCGAATTCATTGTGAACGTCGCCGAAGTCGTCGAAGTGGATGCAGGGGATCTTCTCCTTCGCCGCGTGGGAGTAGAGAAATCCCTTGGCGAAGAGGGTCTGGGGATATGCTGCGGCGCACGAGTCGGAGTAGCCGTCCCCTATGAAGACTATGTGGTCGTGCTCTTTAAGAAGTTTTTTGACTATGTTGGACTTGCAGGTCCCGCACCGGCCGCACTCCTCGTTGTAGTATGGGAACACGGTCTTTAGCCTGCCGTTCTCGTCCTCTATTATGTCGTTGGCGTAGATCGGAATATCGTTAAGCCCGGCTTTTTCCATCAGAGCGTCTATATACATCTTAAAGCCGTCGCTTACGATTATCAGGTCGATCCCCTGACGTTTAAGATAATCGTGGAATTGGACGAAGTGCGGGTCCACGACCGATATTTCTTCTATAAAATCTATCATCTCGGAGCGCGATGCCTCGATCGTCTCGAGGATCCTGGAGAAGGCCTCCTGGGAGCCGATATTCCCCTTGATATACTCGCCGTTGATATCTTCCCAGCCGCCCTTAGTGAACTTCCTTAACAGCTCGTAGCTGATGTCCCTCGTGCTGATGGTACCGTCGAAGTCGGAGACGACAAGAACGTCCTTTTTAACCTTCAAAACATCCTTAAGCATATTTCTCCTCATGGGCCTTTTTAAGCTTCTCGAACATTTCCTCGCCTCCTTCTATCTTTACACCCAGGTCTATGGTGGGCTTTACGATCTTGCCGTGAAAGTCGCTTCCAGCGGTCATAAGGAGACCTTTTTCCATCGCATATCGTTTAAAGTATTTCTCTTCAACTTTATTATGGTGACCGGAGTAGACCTCGATCCCGTCCGCACCAAGAGCGACCAGGTCGTCCAGCATCCCCCTTGGGTACTCCCCCGGGTGCGCGATGACGCTCAAGCCCCCCGAAATACTTATTATCTCGACGGCGCCCTTGGTCGTGGAGGTGCTGAGGGGAATGTATGCGGGCTTTCCCCCGGAGAGGAAATCGAGGTAGAAGTTGAGGGAAGGGGAGTCGGAGCGATCGCCGTCCACGTAGTTCTTCAGCCTCTTGTCCCCGGCGTTTTCCTCCTTCTTGAGGATAGCGGTGAGAAAGCTCCTACCCGTTGGGGGTTTACCCTTGGACTCCCTCAGGACGTCGTCGGTGTTGAGGACAAAGCCGTATTCCCTTAACAGGGCCACACGCTTTTTTGTCTGGGCTATTATCTCGTTTTGGGTGTTCGACAGAAAAGAGACCATCTCCGACGACCTGTGATCGATGAAGTACCCGATAATGTGGATGTCTTCATTAAGGTGAGTCGAGTTTATCTCGACGGCGGGGACAAAGGGGATGTTGTACTTCTTTGAAAGCTTGAGTCCTTTGTCCACGTTGTCCGTGTTGTTGTGGTCGGCGAAGGCCAGTCCCTTGACGCCTAAGCGAGCAGACATCTCGAAGATCTCCTCCGGTGTGTGAACGCCGTCGGACGATGCATCGGTATGTACGTGAAGGTCAATCATGGTTCTCTGATACCTTTTAAGTCTCCCAATCATCTTTTAAATGAGGGGGGTTTAAAAGACAAATGAGGAAGTCTGGTGTAGTCTCTCGTTTGCCGCCGAACTTGGGAAAACTATTCTGCGCACTCCTTCGGGTCTCCCGCCGCCTTCTCTAAGGCGTGGGGAAGGGCGGGCGCTATCACCTCGAGGCATTCCCTCACCGCCTTGGGGCTTCCGGGGAGGTTTATTATCAGGGTCTCGCCCCGCATCACAGAGACGGCCCTGGAGAGCATTGCGTGAGGCGTCTTTTCCAGGCTTTTAAAACGCATCGCCTCCGCAAATCCGGGGACCTCCCTGTCCATGACGGAGAGGGTTGCCTCCGGGGTGATGTCTCTGGGGGAGAGCCCGGTGCCTCCCGTTGTGAGGATCAGGTTTACCGTCCCCGAGTCGGAGAGCTCGATCAGGAGTCTCTTTAAAATTTCGGCATCGTCGGGAATTACCATATAATCGACCAGTTTTCCCCCGGCCCTGTCTATGAAGCAGATGATCTCCTTGCCGCTCAGGTCTTCCCTCATCCCTCTCGCCCCCTTGTCGCTCAGCGTGATAACCGCGGCCCTGATCAGTGCGAACCCATCTATATTTGTATTTGATGCTTCAGCTGACATCTAAATTACAAGTCTCATCGATCTCAGACTATCTCTATGGTGTCGCCGGTGGAGATCGTCCCGCCGACGACTACCCTTGTGAATATCCCCTCCCTCGGCATCACGCAGTCCCCCACGGCCTGAAAAATGGCGCAGCCGTCGTGGCAGACCTTTCCTATCTGCGTGACCTCGAGGACGACGCCGCCGGGGAATTTTATTTTTGTGCCCAGCGGGAGATCGGGAAGTATCACCCCTTCCGTGGTGAGATTTTCCGCGAATATCCCCGGATATACGTCCACGCCCTGATCGGCCATCTTGTCTATGCTCTCCACCGCCAGGAGGCTGACCTGCCGGTGGGCGTAGTCTTTTCTCACGTCGCCGGCGTGGGAGTCCCCGACAATCCCGAACTCCTCTTTTAGCTCGGCTCTCTCAACCGGATCTTTTTTGGTACCGGTCTTGTCCGAGACGTTTATCGAGATTATTCTTCCGTTCTTTGCCTTCCCCTTTGCATCAATATTTGCGTTCATATTAATCTTCCTTTATAAAAACTCCACTCTTGCCCCCGGATTTCCTTACGAGACACACATCCGTTATGGCGGCCGTTCTGTCGACAGACTTTATCATGTCGTAGATCGTTGCGGCGGCGATAACGACTCCCGTTATGACCTCCATCTCGATGCCGGTCCTCGAGTGGGTCTTTGCGGAGACGTTGATTTCTACGGAGGGTCTCTCTTCGTCAAGCTCAAACTTCACCGAGACCTCGTTGATCGGGATCGGGTGGGTCAGCGGTATGAGCTCGTGGGTTTTTTTCGCCGCCATAATGCCGGCGATTCGGGCGGTGGCCAGAACATCACCCTTTTTGATTTTATTCTCCTTGATCATCTCGAGGGTCTCCAGTTTTACCAAAACCCTCCCCCTTGCCGCCGCCTCCCGGAGCGTTATCTCCTTTTCCGAGATGTCGACCATCTTCGCCTTGCCGTCCTTGTCAACGTGTGTCAGTCCCATATTGCTATCCTCCAATCTTCGACATGGAGCGTTGGCAGTTCCTGAACCGTATGCCGTTTATGTCGTGGCGGTAGGGCTTTGTCTTGAGGGAATTCAGGATGAAACCGGCTATCTGATCGATATCCTTAACCTCGCGGAGGAGGGGCAGGATGTCGCTCTCTTCATCGGAGAAGAGACAGCTTCTGATCTTACCTTCAGATGTGACCCTGATTCGGTTGCATTCGCCGCAGAAGTGGTTGGTTATCGGGGTGATAAATCCTATCGTGCCCCTGAAGTTTGCCGCCCTGTAGTCAACTGAGGGGCCGGCGCCCAATTTCTCCGGGATGGGGGTCAAGGGATACGTTTTTTCAATCTCAGAGACAATTTGCTCCGACGGAACGATCTTCTCCATTGTCCAATCGCTCGACCGTGAGGCAGGCATGAACTCGATGAACCTGACCGAAATCGGACGGTCTCTCGTCATCTCGATAAAATCGATCACCTCGTCGTCGTTGACGCCCTTGATCAAAACCACGTTGAGCTTCACCGGGTCCATCCCGACGGCGAGCGCCTCGTCTATCCCCCCCATGACGTCCGCGAAGAGGTCACGCCGGGTTATCTCCCTGAAGCGGTCCCGCCTCAGGGTGTCGAGGCTGATGTTTATCCTCCCTATACCGGCCTCCTTCAGGTCCCCTGCCATATCCCGAAGGAGAACTCCGTTAGTCGTCAGGGAGAGGTCTTTGAGACCTTCGATTCCCCCCAAAATTTTGACGAGGTCGACTATCCTCCTCCTCACGAGGGGTTCCCCGCCGGTCAACCTGACCTTCTTGAAGCCCAGGGAGATCGCTGCACGAACCAAAAGCTCTATCTCCTCGAAGCGCATGATATCGTCATGGGATATGAGTGGCATCCCCTCCTCGGGCATACAGTAGGTGCAGCGAAGGTTACACCTGTCGGTGACCGAGATCCTAAGGTAATCGATCTTCCTCCGGTAGGCGTCTCTGGGGGGTTTCTTCCCCGCTTTATTTATCATATCGCTCATTCTATTTAACAATCTCTTCCCTTCCGGTATCCCTCGTGTCGTATCCGGAAAGCGCCCTGATCTTCGTTTTAAAATCGTCTCTTCTTATCACTTCGACCAGGGCCTGGATTCTCTTGTCCTCCAGGTATTTTAGGGGGATGATCAGATCGTAGCGCTCCTCATCAATGGGAATGAAATCGAGATCGAGGGCCGCCGCCGCAGCCGCAATCCCGAGGCCGCAGGAGGCCCTCCCAGAGAGGACCCTGACCGCCACGTTCATGTGGGTAAAGTCCTCCCTGTCATATCCTTCGATCTCCGCCGGGTCTATCCCGAACCTTTTCAGGTGATAGTCGAGGAGTATCCTCGTCCCGGAGCCGCGCTGTCGATTCGCAAAGACAACTCCCTCTCTTTTTAGGTCCTCTATCTTCGAGATTCCCTGAGGATTCCCCTTCTGGATGATGAGGCCCTGGGTGCGGTGGGCCAGCGTGATTATCGATACCGGCATCTCCTTCATATACTTTTTGACCGCCCAGATGTTGTAGTCGCCCGTGTCCGGGTCGAGGAGGTGGGAGCCTGCCAGATGGCACTCGCCGTTTCTCAACGCCGTTATCCCCCCGAGGCTCCCCACGTTCACCGATGCGAGGGAGTAGCCGGGAAAATGGAGGGAGAGGTCACCGGAGAGGAGATCGAGGCTTATGTCGTGACTCCCGACCGCCAGTATACCCCCTTCGATCTCGTCCTTTCTGCGAAGGATAAAGGCCGTGATCGAGTCCCCCTTCATTAATCCCTCAGACAAAGCCTCGATCTTGACAATCCCGTCGGCCTTGACCATCGTGGTGATGTTTCCCGCCCCCCTGGGGAGTGGGGATGCGATGAGCCTCCCGTCGACACTGGAGAGCCTAACCCGCAAAAACTCGTCGTCGCCGACCTTCGAGGGGATGTCCCTCAGGACGGTTGCCGTAACCCTCTCGTAGGGGTACTCGCCCAGGCCCAGCATCCTTGAGATCAGCGGCCTGATGACGTTGAAGTATGTCATCACCGCCGAGACCGGGTAACCGGGGAGTCCCACGACCAGCTTCCCCTTCACCTTTCCAAGGATCGTCGGTTTTCCGGGCATTATGTTTATGCCGTGAACCAATACCTCCCCGATATCGTCGATTACCGCCCTCGTGTAATCCTTCGTCCCAGCCGAGGAACCGGCGATCACGATGACTATATCGAATTGCTTTATGTTGTCGAGGATAGTCCCCTTTATCCTGTCAAGGTCGTCGCCCACCACGGCGATACGGTTCGTCTCGGCCCCGTCTTCCATGGCCATGGCGCCGATTACGGCGGAGTTCGATTCGTATACCCTTCCCTTCGCGAGGGGGCCTGAATCAGGCTCGGCGATCTCGTCTCCCGTGGGGACAAACAATATCCTCGGCCTTTTTTTGACCCTCACCTCTGTTCTGCCGACTCCGAGAAGCGCCCCTATATCAAAGGGCCTTATGATGTGTCCCATTGGGAGCAAAAATTCAGTTGCCACCATGTCCTCCCCCATCGACCTGACGTGCTGAAAGGGGAAGGCGGCCTTTATTATCTCGACGGTTCCGTCGCCCGGGTCATTGACGTCCTCGATCATTATGACGGCGTCCTTGTCGTCCGGAAGGACGTTTCCGGTGTTTATGAAGACGGCCTCGCTTCCGATCTTCAATTTTTTCGGCGAAGGCTCCGATGCCCCGTAGGTGTCGTTTGCCGAGACGGCAATCCCGTCCATGGCGGCGGCGTGGTAGTTAGGGGAGGAGTGGGCGGCGAAGACGCTTTCCGTCGTCACCCTTCCCAGTGCCTCAGTGCTCTTTATTACCTCGTCGCCTATGTATCCGTCGATATCGAAATTATTATACAGAATGGAGATCGCCTCATCGAGCGACCTCTTTTTCAGATATATATTTCTCGCAGTCTTGTTCATTGAGTCTCAAATAATTGATCTCAAATATTTTATATCATAGGGGCGATACGCTTACCGTATCTCCCTTTAAGATACCCTCCTTCATGGAGGGGATGCAGATTAGGCCGGTGCTTCCCGTCAGGATCGAGATCATCCCCGACTTTCCGAGAAGGGGAGTTGCCGTGGGGAGGGCGCCGTCGGCCGAGGGCACGAGTCTCACGGGGACGTAGTAATCGCGCCCCGGCGCACCGGAGAGGCTCCTGTCAATCCTTGCCTCGACGATTTGAGATTTGCAGGAGGGATCGGCGGTTCCCCCTATCAATTTTATCATGGGCGCGACAAACAGTAAAAAGACGATCAGGGCGCCCACTGGATGTCCGGCAAGCCCGAATACGGGCGTGTTGTCGACGATCCCGTATATGGTCGGTTTTCCCGGCCTTATCGACACCCCGTGGACCAAAACTCCGGGGGAGTCTGACCCCCTGCTTTTGGCGATCTCGTCGATTGCCGAAAGTGTGAAATCCATGTTGCCCACGGAGCTCCCCCCCGAGAGGATGACCATATCGGAGGTCTCTCTGCCCTTCTTCAGAGCCTCCTTCAGGGAGGACGGGTCATCGCCCACATTTTCCATAATGACCGGAATTCCCCCCGCCTCGGATACCCCCGCGGCGAGGGCGTACTTGTTTACGTCCCTTATCTGTCCCGGCTTCGGGATTTCCGCCGGCTCCACCACCTCGCCGCCGGTAGAAAAGACAGACACCCTCGGCTTATTGAATACATCGATCTTAGTTATACCGACGCCGGTCAAAGCGCCTATATCAAAATATCTTAAGTGCACCCCCCCCCTGACGACAAGATCACCCTTCTTCAGGTCTTCTCCTATGAGAACGATGTTTTCGAGGTGAGAGACTCCCCTCCTCACCTCGAGGGTGGTATCGTCGACAAGGTCGGTGTACTCCACCATGACAACGCCGTCTGCCCCCTCCGGAACCATCCCTCCAGTGACCACCCTCACCGCCTCCCCAGGCGAAATTTTTAATACCTGTCCTTCCTGAGCAGGCCCCACCGCAATCTCCCCAATTAGCTTCAGATAGCAAGGAATCGAGGAGGAGGCCCCGTGGGTATCCTTCGAGACAACTCCATAGCCGTCAACAATGGATCGCCTGAAGTCGGGGAGATCGACCGGAGAGAGAATGTCCGATACGGGAACCCTTCCGAGGGCGTCCGTTGTATAGACGGTCTCGGTATCGGTCCTACCCTCGAAATCCATCAAGACCTTGCGGAACTCTTCCGGAGTTATCAATTTAAGAAAGGACTTTCTCATTGCTTTTAATCGTCCGTGGGCGATCGTCCGTAGGTGACCCAAAAAAGTATAACTTAATATAATAACACAGAAGAGGCCTTAAAGGCAATAAAAACTTTCTGTCCGATGTTGAGTCCCATTTCGGAAAAGGAGCGTTGGGTAACGTCTACGTGGAAGATCTCCCCGGCGTCAACGGAGAGGCCTATTATCTCCCCGTCCTTCCTTATCTCGGTGATCTCGCCCGAGTATTGATTCCTGGCGCTTGAGGATATTCGATCCTTCGATATGATGATCTCCTTTGGATCGATTGAGGCGTAGCCGGCCTCCTCGTTGTGCTCCGGGAGCCTGATGTCGATTCGGCCCGTGTTAAAGACCGGCTCGTCTCCGAGCTTTCCGCATTTTCCCGAAAAGAAGTTCTTGACCGGCTCACTGCTCGGCCTTCCGCTCATCAGGGTAAGGACTTTGTTCGACAGGCGGTACGCCTGACTTATGTTGTGGGTGGAAAAGATGATTGTGGTGTTGTACTTCTTGTTTATGTTTTTGATTATCTCCTCGATCTTTAAAATATTCAGCACGTCCACATTCGCGGTAGGCTCATCTAAGATCAGCACCTCGGGACGGATGGCGATTCCCCTGGCGATTGCGACCCGCTTGGTCTCACCACCCGAGAGATTTCTCGCGTGTCTCTTCGAGAAGCCGGACATCCCGACCATTTCGAGGGATTCCCTTATTCTGTCGGCGGCCTCCCTCCTGGGAACCCCCCTGTAAGAGAGGCCCAAGGCGACGTTTTTCTTGACCGACGTGTCAAACATCACCGGTTCCTGATGGACGAGGACTATCTTCTTTCTGGTAGTATGGGGCTCGAAGGCGGTAACCCCCTTCCCGTTAATTGTGATGGTTCCCGTAGTGGGCTGCTCAAGGAGCGAGAGGATGCGAAAGAAAGTGGTCTTCCCCGATCCATTGGGACCCACGAAGGCGTATATCCCCCCCCTCTCGAACTCGTAATGATCGATGTCGAGGACCTTGTGTCCGTCGTAGGCCTTAGTGATATTTTTAGCTTCTATAATCTGCATAAGGCTGTCTATTTTCCCGCTCTTCCTCGTAGTCTGTAGAGAAAAATATTAACCGCAAAGGATAGGGAGAGGAGGATGATCCCAAGCGCCAGGCCGAAGGCGAACTCTCCCTTGCTCGTTTCCAGGGCGATTGCGGTGGGAATGGTCCTTGTGAGCCCCTTGATGTTGCCACCGAGCATCATGGCGGCGCCCACCTCCGCCACAACCCTCCCGAAGCCCGCCACTACGGCGGCAAGGTACCCGATTCTTCCCTCAAAAAGAACCGATCGAACCGATTGGAAGGGCGACGCCCCGAGGGTGAGGGATGTCTCTCTGATCTTTGGATCTATCCCCTGGGTAACCGATATCGATATCATAGCGACGATGGGATACGCCAGTATTACTTCGCCGATTATGATGGCCCATGGGGTAAAGAGGAGGTGTATGAAGCCGAGGGGGCCTCGATGAGACAAAAACGAGTAGCAGAACAGGCCGACCACGACGGTTGGAAGCGCCATTAAGGTGTTAAAGAGGGTAACGAGAGCGCCCTTTCCCCGAAAAGACTTGGTTCCGATTATATATCCGGTCGGAACGCCGCAGATTGAGGATAACAGCGTGGCAATGCTTGAACAATAGAGTGAAAGTCCGACAATTTCAAAGACTTCTCGATCAAAGGAAATGATTAGAATCAGAGCATGTTTAAAGCCGTTGACAATGTAATCCATAGCCCTTCCTTTGAATAATCGGCGCGCATCTCGTTACCCGATGAGTGATGCTACTTTGCGTCCGGTATAAAAAGTGGATTGCCGTTTTTATCCTTGAAGTTGCCTATCATCTTCTGGACCTCCTTCGAGGTGATCCAGTTGATATACTTCATGGCTCCGTCGTAATTTACGTGGGGATAGGTCTTTGGATTAACGGCGATAACTCCGTAGGGATTAAACAGGATCGGATCACCCTCGACCAATATCGGAAAATCGATCTTGCCGTCCGCCGTAAAGGAGTTGTATGTCGCCCTGTCGCAGAGTGTGTAGGCCTTCTCGATGTCGTTTATCATGATGAGGGTTTCCGCCATTCCCCGTCCTGTCTCTATATACCACTTCTGTCCTTGAGGATCGACTCCGGCAAGCTTCCAGATATCGAGCTCCTTTACGTGTGTTCCGGATTTGTCGCCCCTCGACACAAAGACTACGTCCGATTCGGCGATCTTCTTTAAGGCCTCGGCGGGGGACTTCATTCCCTTGATACCGGCGGGATCGTCCTTCGGGCCGATGATCACGAAGTCGTTGTACATAACGTCCTTTCTGTTTACGCCATAACCGTCGGCGATGAACTTGTCCTCCAGCTCCCTGGCGTGCACCATGACGACATCGGCGTCGCCATTCTTGGCGATCTCTAAGGCCTTCCCGGTGCCGACGGCGATAACGTAGACCGTGATACCGGTTTTCTTGGTGAAGTCAGGATGAATGTAGCCGAAGAGCCCCGTGTTGTCGGTGCTGGTGGTGCTTGCAAGGATAAGTGTTTCGGCCGAAAGGGCGATTCCGGCAAACGCCATGAAACAAACAAGAGCCGAAATTGTTAGAATAGATAAAAGTCTTTTCCTTTTCACATCAAACCTCCACAAAAAGAGTTAAATAAATTTCCGATTTTGGAAAGAGGAAAAGCTGTCCCTTGCCGTTGAAAACCGTAGATTGATACACAGGGATTGGTCATGTCTCAAGCATAAAAAAACGTACCGTGCGGTACGTGGAGACGTGGTTTCCCATAACTTTTCTCCTTTCCAAGCACGGGGGGCATGGCCGTTTCCGGCCATACCTTGTCGTCCTTCCACCATAGGGTGTTGGGCATTAACTTGAGCGAAGGGAAACGACTATTTCAATCGCCCCCCAATATCCGCCCACATCATGATGCCCCCCCCTTAGGTGAGAAGGATCGGAGAAGTGAATTTCCTTATTTAAGGAATAATAGTGAAGAAATAGGAATTTGTCAAGGCTTTTTAAAATATTTCAGCCTGTTTATGAGTGAAGCTCTGAAAATAAATTAAAAAAATTATGCAATACCCTTCACAATTCGACGTCTTCATAATATAATAAAAGATTGTAACAAAAAAACAAGGGAGAAAAACTTGTGAATGACCTGAAGTCCTTTATCATCTTCCTGACGATATTCTTGGGAGTCTATTTCTCAATGAATTCCTACGTCCTCTTAAAGGGGAACCTGGCTCTTCAGCTGAAAGGTGTTCCGTTTTGGGTATATATCGCTCTCTTTGTGACCGTGTCCCTTGCTTTTCCCGTGAGCTTCTTCATAAGGAGGCTCGTTGAAAATGACATATCTCCCCTTCTTACATGGATAGGGTCTTTATGGCTCGGGGCGATAATCTACTTCTTCTTGATTGGGCTCGCAGTGGATTTCATAAGGTTTTTCAACTACATTTTTTCCTACATCCCGGAAGTCTTTTACAGGAACCAGCTCGTCATAGGGAGGACGCTTTTTGTAATAGTAGTCTTGGCGGTGTCCGCACTGATATTAGCGGGATACCTCCACTCAAAGGACGTAAAGGTGAGAAGGCTCGATCTCGCGGTAGACACCCTCCCTGTCGATTCAAATCCGCTGAAGGTTGTCTTCGTGTCTGACATACACCTCGGGAGAATGATAGGCAAAGATCGTCTAAAAGGGATTGTGGAGCTGGTAAACGGAGAAGGCCCAGATATAATCTTAATCGGGGGAGACCTCTTTGACGAGGAGGCGGACGGGCTTTACCACGTCAGGGAAATCCTGTCGTCATTTAAAGCGAAATACGGGGCATTCGCTGTCTTAGGAAACCATGAGTTTTACCACGGACCTGATGAATCGACCCACTTTATGGAGTCGGCGAATATCAGGGTTTTGAGGGACAAAGCTGTGACTGTCCCCGGGATTGTAAATATCGTGGGACTCGACGACTACTCCGACGGTTGGGGGAGGAGGGCGAGGGACGAGGAGACCCTGAAAGAGATTATAGATTCGTGTGACGAAAACCTCCCCACCATCCTCATGACCCACACCCCCGTCTACCTCGACAGGTTCGCCGCGCTGGGCGTTGACCTGGCCCTCTTCGGCCACACCCACAACGGGCAGTTTTTCCCCTTTAATCTCGTCACGGACTCGATTTTCAAGCTGAGCTACGGGTACGGAAGGGTGGGGGATATGCACGCCTACGTGAGCAGCGGCGCGGGGACGTGGGGACCGCCCATCAGGGTCTTGACGGACGTGGAGATTGTCAAGATCAATCTGGTTACGGGGAAAAATTAGACGGGCGGTATCTCACTCAATTCGGCGGGATATCTCTCAATCAGGATACAGACTACACGTGCTTCAGGATAAAGAGGAGATTGGAGACCCCTATGGTCATCTTCGGCAATAAGTAGGTTGCGCTGTAGTGTCCCGCCGGGAACGGCATGTATATCTCCCTGAAGTTTTTTCCGCCCACCTCGTTTTTGGCGAAGAACTCCCGCTGCCGGCTCGAGTAGCGGTAGAGGAGGACCGGGTCCTGCCTCGCCTTTACGGCCAGTATGGGGATGTTTATCTTGTTTACGAACTTCATCGGATCTACCACGGGCCAGAGTTTCTCCACATCCATGCCGGTTATTTTTAAGTCCTCCACAAGTCCCGTCCTCACGTACTCCGCCTCGATGTTGTCCGGGTCCATGATGAAATCGCGGAGGAATCCCCCTGAGAGGTTTATTATCGCCGCTCTGAAGATCGACTCCGGGAGGTCTTTGACAAGCTCCGGGTTTTTCTTAAATAAAAACTCCCTGTACTCAAGGGCATAGGCGGTCGACATTATTGTAAACGTCGATCCTATGCTCGCGCCGATAACGCCGATTCTCTTAAACCCGCTTTTGATAAGATAGAGGAGTCCGCCCAGGATGTCCGAGATACCCTGACTGAATGAGTAGAGGGTATCGAGCATGTCTGCGGAAAAGAGCCTCTCCCCGGGGACCATCTCGGTGTCCTTAGGGTCATGGCGCTCCCCGTGGTAGGGGTGCACCATCTCGAGGGCGGTGTATCCGAACCTGTTAAGGAGCCTCCCGAGCGTGGCGAAGGCGCGCTCCTCCGCCCTCAGGTTCGGGAGTATTATGATCGCCTTTTCGAGTCCGGCCTTTCCTTTTTTCGCCCTCTCGGGATAGATGTGTGCCCTGACCGTGTTGTTCCTCGTAAAGGAGGTCTCGATATTCGACCTGAAGGTCAGAAGGCCGTTCGTTCTGGAGTCGATAAGCTCCTCGATCGAGGAGGATTTGCCGCTTTCGTCTTCGACGGTAAACTCGGTATCCGCCCCCGGAAAAAGGAGTTCGGGGAGCCTTGCCCTAAAGGATTCGAGCCTCCTGTCGTAGTCTCTCCTCGTCATCTCGGAGCCGTCGCCGTTTTTGCCCCAGCTTCCCCGCTTGGGAACGGGGCGCTCCCTCATCGCCTGGAGCTTCAGGTCGTGGACCCTCACCCCTTTCTCGAAACTCCTCTCTCTTAAAACGTCCATCAGCAGGTTAAGGTAGCTGTACGGGTTTTTCCTCTTCTTTGTCAATATATTTAAATCCCATTAAAATCGCTTCAAATATCGGCTCTAAAGCAGTTTTTCTCGCCGCCTATTCCATCCCCTCGACCAGGCTTCTGGCGTTTATCCCCAGGTCTTTTACGTAGTATCCCCCCTCGAGGAGGGCGTACCGCCGCCCTTTCGCGTGCTTTTCGGAGTACTCCTTAACCAGCTCCCCTATAATTTTGTAGTCGTTGGTATCGAGCGTTCCACCCCAGTCCTTGACGTACCTGTCGAATCCCGCGCTGACGCATACGATGTCGTAGGGGGCCGACTTTTCGAGCCCCTCCTTTGTCATGGCCAGAAACTCGAGGGCGTAGTTCGACTGGACATTTACGACCGCCACGTCGTCGCGCCCCTTGAAGAAGTTATCGGTGCCGTCGCCGAAGTGGAGGTCGATGTCGAGTATCACCGCACGCTCTATCTTATTCTGGACGATCAGTTTTTCTATCGATATGGCGGTGTTGTTGAAGAAGCAGAAGCCCCAGTTGCTGTCCGGGCTTGCGTGGTGACCGGGTGGGCGGATAAGGCCGAAGGCGGGCGTCCCCTCGATGGCGATCTCCGATGCGGTGATGGCGCCCCCTGCGGACAAAAGGGCGGTCTCGTAGCGCTCCCTGTCCCTCTTTTCCGATTCCAAGAGGCGGTGCGTGTGGACGAGCAGGATGTCCGACTCCTCGGCCGGCTTCGGGGTTACAAACTTGTAGCCGTGGCTCGAAAACTCCCTGTATATCGCCCGTGCCCTCTCCGGCATCTCCACTGAGGCCGTGGGGTAGTCGGTGAGGTATTTGTCGTGGTATACGATCTTTGTCTTCGGCATCGATCCACCTCCCTGCAATATATATGGTTCGTCAGACCGGCAAGTTACCAAGATAAAGGCGGCGCGCCCTTTGATGCTGTTTCGTTATTGTCGGCGGCTGAAATATAAACCAATCCCCCTCAATCAATACTCTTATCCGCTCAATATCGAGAAAATTTCCCCAGGGTCAATCGAAATATTAATCGAATATCAATCGAAATATCAATCAAACAAGAGCTTCAACTCCTTGAGGCGCTTTTTGTCCGATATTAACTCCCCTATCGGCATGTCGGCCACGATCCTTCCCCCGTCCATTACCACCGCCCTCGTGGCGAGGTCGGAGGCGAGGTTTATGTTGTGGGTGATGATAAGCTTAGTCTTGTCGATCCCGCATATTATCTTCTTCAGGCTGTGGACGCCCTCTGGGTCGAGGTTTGCGGCGGGCTCGTCGAAGGCGACGATGTCCGGCTCCATCGAGAGTATAGTGGCGAGGGCGGCGCGCTTCTTCTCTCCGTGGCTCAGGTGGTGGGCGGAGCGACTCTCAAGGCCGGAAAGCCCCATGGCCGAGATCGCCCTCCTTACCCTTCGGTCTATCTCGTCATCGTCAAGTCCCATATTGTTCGGCCCGAAGGCGACATCCTCGTAGACGGTGGGGCAGAAGAGCTGATCCTCCGGATTCTGAAACACTATGCCGATCTTCTTTCTTATATCGCGGACGCTCTTCTCGGTGAGGCGAATGCCGGAAATCTCTATTTCCCCCTTTGGCATTATAAGGCCGGGGAGCGTGTGGAGAAGGGTAGATTTCCCGGCGCCGTTTTTGCCCAGTATCGCCACCGATTCTTTACTCTTTATCGAGAGGTCTATGTTGAAGAGCGCCTCGGTCCCGTCCGGATATGTGTATGACAGATTTTTAATAACGATGTCGCAGCTGTCGTGTGAGGATTTTTTTTCTCCTAAAGCCGTCCCGTCGCTGGTCGGTGTCTCCCTTGATTTTCGCTTGATTGTAGTCATATCTGCGTTATGCCCAAAGCCCCGTTGATCCTTATGACGATCGCTGTCAAAAGGACGATAATGATAAAGAGGTAATCTTTCAAGACGAGCTTCCCCGTTTTTCTCGTTACGAGCATCGTGTCGTAGCCCCTGGACTTCATCGCCAGATAGGTCCTCTCGCCCCGCTCCATGCTCCTGACGAAGATGGCGCCGATCATGTACCCGATGATGTTTGAGTTCCAGATCCACCTCCCTCCGTAGAGGCGGGCGTCTCTGGCCCTCGATATCTTCTCCGCCTCGTCGATGAGTATGAAGATATACTGGTACATAAACGAGAGGGCGTCCGACAGAAAGTATGGGAACCTCAACTCCCTCAAGCCCACGATGACGTCTGAAAATGGGGTGGTGGACACAAGAAAGCTCAGGAAGAGGACCGAAAGGACCGATTTCGATGTAACGTTAAAAAGGACAAGTGCCCCCTTCCGGGAGACCTCTATCGCCGTGAAACCTGCAGGAATGGTTAGCACTGTATCGCCGCCCTTTATGATCGGCGCCGCAACGACGGCGACGGCTATAAAGGGGAGTACCAGGGCAAGCCTCTTAACGAAGAAGGTTATGGGGATGTGAGAGGCGAGGATCATGGCAAGGGCGATGGTGAGATACAGGAAAAATGACACCATCTCCGCCGGCGGGGTTGTGACGACAACGAACACGATGGCCGTGAGAGTGATGATTTTTGCCTTCGGATTCAGCCTCCGTATAGGACTCTGGATGTGGCTTTCCATGTCGATGAAATGGTGCTTCAAAAATATCCCCCTCAAATGGCAGCGAAATATCTAAATGGCGAAAGGGCATTATATATTTATTCGTCCCGTTTTAGCAAGTTTTTTGTGGTAAATTGTCTTAGACGATCTCCTTTCGGTTGTCTTTTGTCCCCTTCTGTGAGATAATAAAAATGGACGGAAAGCCCTTTTTATATTGTATATAATCCATCGGTTTCAACCGAATCTTCATTATGGAATGAATGCTATATGGGGAAGCACTGTTTGGCTCTTTTTGGATAAAGTTCATGGATTTTGAGGCCGATGTTTAGATTTCCATCTCCAAGGGCGGATCTGATACTGATCCACCCCCCCAGCGTCTTTGACTTCAGGAAGAGGAAAATCTTGTTCGGGCCGATAAGCGACGTCGTCCCCTCGACGCCGGCGTTCGAGATGTACCCGATCGGTTTTTCCTCCATATCGGAGCATTTGTCGAAAAACGACGTCTCGGTGAGGATAGTGAACCTCGCCTATCTCATGTTGACCGGTAAGGATTTCGACGTTAGGGAGTTCCTTTCAAGACTCAAGGCTCGGGCCTTTGGAATTTCCCTCCACTGGCTCCCACACGCCCACGGGGCGGTGGAGTTGGCAAGGTTGTTGAAGGAGATACACCCGGAAGTCCCGGTGATATTCGGCGGCTATTCGTCCACCTATTTTCACGAGGAGATCATCGAGCTCCCCTACGTAGATTTCGTGGTGAGGGGGGACTCCACGGAGAGGGCGCTTCTCTCCCTCATGCGGGCGATAAAAAACGGCGCAAAAACAGCCGGAGAGCTTGACGATATTCCGAACCTTACCCGGATGAAGGGGGGCGGTGTCAGAGTCAACGACGAGCTCATCGTTGAGGAGAGCCTCAACGATTTTTCCAACAACTACCTGAACCTCTTCAGAAAGTCGGTCAAATATTTCGACATAAAGGGGATGACCCCCATATACGACTGGTGGCGCTATCCGATAACGATGATGGTGACCTGCAGGGGCTGCGGGGAGAACTGCGTTATATGCGGCGGGTCGAACTTCGCCATGAGAAAATACCTGGGGAGGAAAAAAGTCGCATTCAGGGACCCGGGGCTTGTGGCGCGCGATATCCTCTCCCTCTCCAGATACACATCGGCGCCGATATTCGTGGTGGGCGACCTCCTCCAGGCGGGTCACGATTACGCAGAGACCCTGATTAAGAGGATGGGGAAGAAAAGAATAGCAAACCAGATGGTCTTCGAGTTCTTCAACCCGGCGCCGGAGGCCTTTTTCGAGAAGGTCTCCCGCGTCTTTCCTAACGTGAACTACGAGATATCGCCGGAGACCCACGACGACGAGGTCAGAAAGATGTCCGGCAAGAGGTACAAGACAGAAGCGATGGAGGACAGCATCGGCTGGGCGTTGAAGCACGGCGCGAAAAAGTTCGACGTCTTCTTCATGATAGGGATCTCCGGGCAGGATAAAAAATCGGTAATGGAGACGGTCGAGTACAGCGGCTACCTGATGGAGAGGTTTGGTAAGAGGCTCTCCCCGTTCATCTCGCCGCTGGCCCCCTTTGTCGATCCCGGGAGCATGGCCTTCGAGCAACCGGAAAAACACGGGTATAAGATATTATTCAAGAGTTTTTCCGAGCACGTTGAGGCGCTGAACGCCCCCTCGTGGAAATACATGCTCAATTACGAGACAAAATGGCTCACGAGGGACGGGATAGTGTCGGCCACCTACGACTCAGGGGCGAGGATGAACGAGCTGAAGCTGAAGGGAGGCCATATAGACAGGGAGACATATCTCGACGTGAAGGGGCGCCTCGATAGAGACGTGAAGCTCATGTCTTATATAGATAAGATGTGTATTCCAGGCAGGGGCGGTATCGAGGGGATCGAAGGGGATCGAACCCTGATGGAAAGGGGGATTGACCTTGACGACATAGGCATCGTCTGCGGCGAGGAGGAGATAAAGTGGCCCGTTGTGAGGTCGGGCTTCAGGTTTTTCAACATAGGCATTGCGATTGCCTTCGAGACAATCAAGAGAGGCATAGGCAAACTTTGCAGGGCGTTTTTGAAAAGGGGAAGTGAGATGGAGTAAATTTCATATAAGCCAATAGACATTTGATGATTCATCGAGAGCAATCTCAAAAGTCCTAAATCCCTCCTGAAATTTTGGATTCGTTTATATCCTGAACGGAAAACGGATTTGACGTTTCGGCGATATAATAGTATACTAATTATGTATAATCACATACTGCTCGGTAATTCTATTCTTCATTTTACACCGATGAGTAAAGCTTGCTTTTTAAAGAAAAAGAATTACGGGACAAGTTGACGGCCGAAGGCGGTATCGGAGTGATAAAGCCTAAAATTTAAATATTAAGGGAGGTTATTATGGGAGATAAACCCGTTGGTGCCGGGATGTTTGAAGTGAACGATGATGAGGAAATATGGGGGTTGAACAGACGCTTCATTCTGTTTTCAAACGCCCTTTTCGCCAACATCTTTGAGAGGATGGAATCAATATTGGGCCCCGTCGCAAAGCGCCAGATATATGAGGTGGGGTATTCATCCGGAATTTTGGGGGCGGAGAGGCTGAAGCCGATCTTCCATGGGGGGATAGAGCAGTTCAAACAGCACGTGAATCTCAGTCAAGCGTTGGGATGGGGGAAGATAACTAAAGTGGAATACGACGAGAAGACGGGCGTGGCGGCCCTGGAGTACCCAAACACGTGGGAGTCGGAGGGCTACAAGGAGGTTCACGGCGATAAAAAACCGGGGGTGGTAACATGTTTTATGTCCGCCGGGATAGCGGCGGGGGCGATCTCCGGGGCCTTGGACGTGAAATACGAGAGTGAAGAGGTGCTTTGCGTCAGCAAGGGCGACAATATATGCAGGTTTGTCCTAACGCCGATGGGAGAGAAGAGGAAGGTCATAAAATAGGGGAAATAAACGTGATTCCAATTTGGCTTGGGGAATATCCCCCAAGCCTTTTTTATATGGAGCCCAATACAATATTCTTGCATAAATTGGGAATTTATGATAAACAGAATTCTTTGTAGGCAGTAGTTCACATAATTTATTTTACTCAAGATGGGAGAATTGAGAGATTTCGCATGGCAGAGATTAAGAAATACTCCCCCCTCGATATCGAGTCCCGCTGGCAGAGATATTGGGAGGAGAACGAGATCTTCAAGGTAGAGATAGACGATAAGAGGGAGAAGTACTATATCCTCGAGATGTTTCCGTATCCCTCCGGAAGGATCCACATGGGTCACGTGAGGAACTACACCATCACCGACCTTGTAGCCCGCTACAAGATGATGAAGGGACTGAACGTAATGCACCCGATGGGATGGGATGCCTTCGGGATGCCCGCGGAGAACGCCGCCATCGAGAGCGGGATTCATCCTGCAAAGTACACCTACGAAAATATCGACTACATGAAAAAGCAGCTCAAGGAGATGGGATTTTCCTACGACTGGGACAGGGAGCTCGCCACCTGCGCCCCTGAGTATTACCGCTGGGAGCAGTGGCTCTTCATAAAGATGTTTAAGGAGGGGCTCGCATATCAGAAGAAGTCCTTTGTCAACTGGTGCGAGTCGTGCCAGACTGTCCTCGCCAACGAGCAGGTCATCTCCGGCAGGTGCTGGCGTTGCGACGAGGAGGTCACCCAGAAGGAGATAAACGGCTGGTTCTTCAAGATAACCGAGTATGCGGACGATCTCCTTGAAGAGCTCGACAATATGGTCGACAATTGGCCCGAGCGCGTAATCACCATGCAGAGGAACTGGATAGGAAAGAGCTACGGGGCCGAGATAAAGTTTCCCCTTGAGGCGAAGGTGGAGGGCTACGACGAGATAAGCGTCTTTACAACGAGGCAGGACACGGTTTTCGGCGCAACTTTTATGGTCCTTGCGCCGGAGCACCCCCTGACAATAGCCCTCTCCAGGGGAACACCGGAGGAGAAGAAGGTCAGGGACTTCGTGGACAAGATGCTTATCACCGACAAGATAAAGCGCTCTTCGGAGGACTACGAAAAAGAGGGTGTGTTTTTAGGGGCATACTGCAAGAACCCCTTCACCGGCGCCAGGATGCCCGTTTTCGCCGCAAACTTTGCGCTTATGGAATACGGCACCGGGGCGGTCATGGCGGTTCCCGCCCACGACCAGAGAGACTTCGAGTTCGCCAAGAAGTACGACCTTCCCATAATCGTCGTCATCACCCCGAAGGATAAGGAGCTTAAGGGCGACGAGATGGAGGAGGCCTACGTCGAAGACGGGATATTGATAAACTCCGACAAGTTCAACGGCGCCGAAAACCGGAAGGCGATGGAAGATATCATAGCCGAACTCGATAAAAAGGGCCTCGGCAAAAAGACCGTGAACTACAGGCTTCGCGACTGGGGTATATCGCGCCAGCGGTACTGGGGGGCGCCGATACCGATGGTCTACTGCAAGGAGTGCGGCGTGGTTCCCGTTCCTGAAGAAAACCTTCCCGTCCTGCTCCCAACGGACGTCAACCTCAAGGAGGGGGGAGGGTCGCCCCTCGGCGACTATGAGGATTTTGTCAAGGTTGCCTGCCCCTTATGCGGCGGGGAAGCAAGGAGGGAGACCGACACGATGGACACTTTTGTCGAGTCCTCCTGGTACTACGCCAGGTTTTCATCACCCGGATACGACGTGGGGATGGTCGATAAAAAGAGGGTGGACTACTGGCTCCCGGTCGACCAATACATCGGAGGAATCGAGCACGCGATATTGCACCTCCTCTATTCGAGGTTCTACAGCCGGGTCATGAAGAAGTTCGGCCTGGTGAAATACAAGGAGCCTTTCACCAGACTCCTGACACAGGGGATGGTCATAAAGGACGGCGCCAAGATGAGCAAGTCAAAGGGGAACGTGGTCGACCCGGCGGATATGATCAAGAAGTATGGCGCAGACACAACAAGGCTCTTTATCCTATTCGCATCGCCCCCGGAAAAGGAACTCGAGTGGAGCGACCAGGGGGTCGAGGGATCGTTCAGGTTTCTCGCAAGGCTCTGGCGGATCGTAGTGGATAACCTCGACATCGTAGAGGGGGCGAAGTCGGCTTCCAAGGCGGACGGGGCGGATCTCTCCGACGCTGGCAGAAATCTGCAGAGGAAGATGCACCAGACGGTAAAGAAGGTGACGGAGGATATCGAGAGCAGATTTCATTTCAACACTGCCATCGCCTCGGTAATGGAGCTTGTAAACGAGATGTACGTTTTCATCTCGAAGATGGGAGAGGACAGGAAGCTCAGCGATTCAGACACCCTCGTCTTCAAGGAGTCGGTGGAAAAAGCGATCCTTCTCCTATCTCCCGCCGTGCCCCACATAGCGGAGGAGCTCTGGGAGGCGGTCGGAAACGCCCCGAGCGTCGTCAATGTTTCGTGGCCCGTCTACGACGAGGGGTTGGCCCGGGAGGAGGAGATCACTATAGTCGTTCAGATAAACGGCAAGGTGAGGAGCAGGCTTGTAGTGGGCGCGGGGCTTTCCGAAGAGAAGGTGAAGGAGAAGGCCCTCATGGATGAAAAGGTAAAGAAATACATCGAGGATGCCGAGATAAAGAACATGATCGTGATTCCAGAAAAGCTCGTCAGCATCGTAGTGGCCAAGTGAGTCTAAAAGGGGAGGGGGGGTTGTCAGGGGGGCCATTTTGAATTGTACGTTTTGAATTGTAATATTGTGTAGGGGGTTGCCTGAAATCTTTACTTTGTGGGATGTTTGAGGGTTTTCCAATGGACTCCTTATCGGCCGGCCGATAGCACATACCGGCTTTAAAATATGACGAAGATCTACAACAATTACAGAGAGATCGATAAAGACCTGAAAGACGGGAGGTTTCACCCCGTCTATTTTTTTTACGGCGAGGACGAGCACCTGATCAGGGAGTACGAGGGCAAACTGAAGATGGCCGTTCACGGCGGGAAGGTGGATGAGGGGCTGATGCACGAGACCTTCTACGGCGGAGAAACCCCGGTGCTGGAGATCATAAACAGCGCAATGACGCTCCCGATGCTGGCGATAGGCGGGTCAAAAAAGACCTTGGTGGTTAGAAACGCCGAGAGGTTTGCTGAAAAAGAGGCCCAAATGCTTGTTTCATACGCCGATGACCCGAACGACTCCACGGTTCTATTTATATCTGCAGGCGGTTTTGGGGAGCAGAAGGGCAAAACGCCGTTGAGGATGCCACCGGGGAGGCTCAAGGGACTTCTGAAGTCGTCCGCCGTTGCTACCTTCGAGAAGATGCGGGAGGAGGAGGTAAAAAATTGGGTCGTCAGGAGGTTCCGCGACGAGGGCAAGACGGCTGACCCGGAAGTCCTCGATACCATTATCGATTTCTTGGGGGACGACCTGTCAGCGGCATCGGCGGTGGTCGAAAAGCTGATTGTCTTTCTCGGGGATGATCAGAGGCTGACGTTTGAAGATGTCGAGAACATGATTCCGGACCTCAAGGTTCACTCCGTCTTTGAGATGTCGGACGCCCTGTCGCTGGGGGATGCGGGAGGCGCGATGAAGATGATCGAAAAGATGCTACTCGGGGGGGCTAAGGCGGTCGAGCTTCTGGGGATAATACGGTGGCACTTCGTCAGGCTCTGGAGCCTGAAGGTTGCGGTGGATGAAGGGGACAGCGCCCAGAGCGCCGCCAGGGCCTTGAAGATACCCTCGTTTACGCTGGGAAAATACGTCAATCAGGTAAACAGGATATCCCACGAGTCGTTCAGGGAGATATTGAAGAGGCTTTTCGAGACGGACAGGCTTTTGAAGAGCAGCTCCCTCAAAGACAAGATGGTTATCGACAAGATGGTTCTCGATATTACCTCGGAAATACGCTGATTTTCTGGCTTTTGTTTTTATGTCGCTTGATGACTTAAGCGGGTCGATCCAGCTGTAATTCTTGAAAAGGTCGAATAGAAGGCGGGACAGACTCCGAGGGGGCAAAGAAATTTTGAAGGTTGAAAGAGCCGCCCGATTAATAGACAAGGCGATTATACCGTATCAGTGGCAGAAGTGTGGGAGTTTAAAAATATTCAGTATTTGAGTTTGCGGCTCAATCAATCGGCGGTTGCTCAACCTGTTTTTGCATCAAACCGCGAAGGAGGCCGCAGACATTTGGGTCTAAACTGAAAGCCCTTTGATCGTCGAGGTCGCATTTACAAGAAGATTGAAGGAAGCCACGGTAACTTTGGTTCTAAGCTGACGGCCCTTTGATCGGCGAGATTGTATTGAAAACAACCAGTGATAAGGCCGTGGAAGTTCAGGATTTAAAGAACGGCCCGATTAGGCGGCGGGCAGGTGGTTTTCTTATTTTGTTAAAGGCCGAAACCAAAAGGGACCTTGGGTGTCTTAAGATAAGCGAACGAGCCGATCAAAAGACAAATCGATGACCGCCTTATTAAGTTTGGGGACGATCCCGGAATGGGGCTTGGGTGTTTTAAGATAAGCGGACGGCCCTGTTAGGCAACAATGTTATGTTGGTTACAACCAGTGAATGAGGTTGCGGAAATTTGGAATATTATTAAAGGACGGCCCCGTTAAACAGTAAAGTCGCATTTGCAAGAAACATTGAAGGAAGTCGCATCTATTTGGAATCTGAACTGACGGCCCGTTGATCGGCGAGATTGTATTGAAAACAACCAGTGATAAGGCCGTGGAAATTCAGGATTTAAAGAACGGCCCGATAAAGAGTAGGATCGGCCCTTGGCCAATCCTCTTTGAAGCGAACTAAAATGAGGCCACGGCAACTTGGAATCTAAACTGACGGGCCGTTGATTAACGAGATTGTATTGACAACGACCAATGAAGAGGGCCACAGGCGTTTGAGATAAGAACAGACGGTCCGATTAGGCGGCGGAATCCCCGAGGGAGTTGAACTTCCTCTGGAGACGGGATATCTTCCTCGAAGCGTTCCTCTTGTGGATGACGCCCTTTGTGGTGGCCTTGTCGATCGAGACTATTGCGGTGTGCAGATTGTCCTTTGCCTCGTCAATGTTTTTATCATCGATCGACTTTAGAAATTTCTTTATGTAACCCTTCATGGTGCTTTTTACATGCCTGTTCATGATTCTGCGTTTTTCGCCCTGACGCATCCTCTTGAGGGCGGATTTATGATTAGCCAAGCTCTTTCTACCTCCATATTGTTTAGAATAAGAGAATCAATTTTATAGAATAAACGATAGGTTTTATTTTGTCAAGAAAAAATGTGGAAGAGAGCTTTGAAAAATTAAGCGGGGATGGAGAAAACTCCCGGATAATAAGGGCCGCGGGAGTCGTAGGCACGGCGACATTGGGAAGCAGAATCCTCGGATTTGTGCGGGATATGGTCACGGCCTTCTTCTTCGGGACAGGAAACGCCGCCGATGCGTTCTTCGTCGCATTTACGATCCCGAACCTATTGAGGAGGCTCTTCGCCGAGGGGACCATGACGGTCTCCTTTGTTCCGATCTTTACGGATTACATTGTAAATGAAGGAAAAGAAGAGGCCTTCAGGGTGGCGAGGATCACCATGACGATCCTCAGCATCGTGCTGGTCTTCACGGTCCTCATCGGGATAGTCTTTTCCCCCGAGATAGTGTTTCTCTTCGCGCCCGGTTTCAAGGGAGACCCTCAAAAGTGGGGGCTTACAGTTGATCTGACCAGGATAATGTTTCCGTTCATCCTGTTTGTCTCCTTCACCGCCCTGGCGATGGGCGTCTTAAACAGCATGGGACACTTTCTCGCCCCGGCCTCGGCCCCGATCCTTCTGAACGTTGCCATGATAGGGTCGATGTTTCTGATAAGCCCTCTGATGAAAAGGCCGATAGTCGGGCTGGCGTGGGGGGTGATAATCGGCGGTCTGCTGCAGGTTCTCCTTCAGATCGGCCCACTTTTAAAACGGGGAGTGACCTTCAGGCCGAGCCTCGACTACAAACATCCCGCTGTCAAGATGATGTTGAAGCTGATGCTCCCTGCGATATTCGGTGCGTCGATCTATCAGCTGAATGTGGTGGTTATAAGATTCTTAGCTTCTTTTTTGGAGTCGGGGAGTGTCTCGTACCTCTATTACGCAGACAGGCTTACCCAGTTTCCGCTGGGGATATTCGCCGTGGCGATAGGAACGGCGGTCCTCCCCAGCATGTCCAAGATGGCGGCCACGGGGAGGATCGACGACCTGAAAAGATCGTTTACCGACTCCCTCTCGATGACCCTCTTCATCACAGTTCCGGCGTCGGTGGGCCTTATCGTCCTTCGGGTTCCTATAATCAGCCTCCTCTTTTACAGGGGTGAGTTCGACTATTCTTCCGTTGTAGCGACGGCCGACGCGCTCCTTTACTTCTCGATAGGGCTTCCGGCGGTGAGCGGTGTCAGGGTTATGGCCAACGCATTTTACGCCCTCAAGGATACGGCGACGCCGGTCAAGATCGGGGCCATGTCGATCGCATTGAATATCATCCTGTGTATTCTATTAATGGAGCCGTTGAAACACGGAGGCCTGGCCCTGGCGGTTTCTGCAGCGGCGTTTCTCAACGCCTTTTTGCTCCTTTACGTCTTCAGGAGGAGGGAGGGGAGGCTGAGGCTCAGGCGTCTTTTCGTCTCCCTCGTCAAGACCGGGATCGCGTGCGTTGCAATGGGGGCCTCCTCCATGTTTGTCGCCTCCTTCTGCGACTGGGGGCTTAAGGGACAAAATCTAAACAAGCTTGTCTTCATGACTCTGGCTATCGTCTTCGGCATCATCGTTTACATAGCCGCAACGTACCTTATGGGATCGCGGGAGCTCAAGGGGATAGCGGGGCCGATAAAGAGAAAGCTGAAGACTGGGAGTTGATAAGGAGAAAAAAATGAAAGAGATTAAAAATGTTGGGATATTCTCAACGACCTTCGGGTGGATGGGCGTGGTCTCCTCCGATGCGGGGATATTATTTAGCATGCTCCCCCGTGTTGAGAGGGGGGATGTTGAAAAGGGGCTGAAATCGTATCTTGGAACGAATGGAATTAAAGCCGGGGAGGACGCTTCCTGCGGTGAAATCGAGGATGCGATGAAGAGGTTTTTTGAGGGCGAGGCCGTAGACCTGACGAGGTTCCCCCTCGACTTTTCAGGGATTTCTCCCTTTTTCGTGAGTGTCTATGGGGTTGTGAAGGGGATAGATCGGGGAAGGGTGATGAGCTACAATGATGTGGCAAAAGCCGCAGGCAGCCCCGGCGGTGCGAGGGGAGTGGGATCGGCCATGGCGAGAAATCGGTTTGCACCTTTCGTGCCGTGCCACAGGGTGGTGGGTAAAAACGGGGACCTTGTGGGATTCGGGGGCGGAAACGGGATCGAGATGAAGGAGAGGATGCTCTTCATAGAGGGAATAGAAAGTAGATCGGGGTCGAAGTTCCGCGTCCCGCGGGAGTTTTTCGCCTCGAGATAGCCGATGTGTGTAAAAAACGGTAAATTTTCAAATATTTTAAATTGGGTATGAAAAAATAGTGCGGTTTGTGTTATACTTCTGCGGAGAAACAGTTAGTCGTTACAGGTTTTAATGAAATATTTTGGGGGATGCCTATGTTTAGATTTAAAAGAACAATCTGCCTGTCGGTGGTCTTGATGTTGTTGTCATCCGCTGCCCTTTTTGCAGTAGATGATGCAAGGGTGCCGACTCAGGACGAGATCGTTGGGTGGCTGGACGAGTTCTGTAAATCCGACAACAGGAGGCCGGGCGAGCCTGGGGGGCTAGCCGGCGAGGATTTCGTGTACAAGAAGTTCATGGAATTCGGACTTGAGAACGTCAGGAAGGAGCCGGTGGAAATTACCCTCTGGCGCGCGGTAGAGTGGTCCCTTAAGGTTAAGGGTGATGGCGTGGAGGAGGAGATACCCACATTCTACACGCTCAATACCGGATTCACGCCGGATGAGGGCATCAGCGCCGAGCTGGTCTATGTAAGGAGCGGCTCGGAGGAGGATTTCAACACGATCGATGTTAAGGGGAAGATCGCGGTCATAGACATGGAATTCGCGACCCTTCCACTCCTTCCACTGATGTTGCTTAAGGGTTACTACCTTTACGACCCGGACAAGACCTTCACATGGTGGGCGAGTCAGCCGGCCTGCTGGGTGAGGAAGAACTGGAACATTGACAAGGACACGTCCAAGAGCGCCTACGAGCTCGCCAAAAAGAGCGGCGCTTTGGCGGTCGTCTGGATATTGAAGGATCAGCCCGCCAACGTGGTCACCCATTACGGCCCCTATGACGGCGAGATGAAGGATTTACCCGCCCTCTACGTGGGCAGAGACGACGGGGCGAGGCTGAAGGAGATGCTGGCCGCGGGAAGCCTTCAGGCAACGTTTGTCCAGACAGGGACGATGACCCCCGGTGTTATGCACAACGTTCACGGGGTGCTCCCCGGGAAGTCGAACGAGATAGTCCTCATCACCTCCCACCACGACTCGCCCTTCAAGGGATATATAGAGGACGGAACCGGCATCTCCATGGTCCTTTCATTGGCGAAGTATTTTTCTCAGGTTCCCCAAGAGGAGCGGGAGAAGACGATGGTCTTTTTGGCATCGTCCGGGCACTTCTACGGCTCGAAGGGGATAGAGACATGGCTCGAAAATCACAAGGAGGATATCGCCGATAAGACCGTCATGAACCTCAACATAGAGCACGTAGCCGCAAAGGAGTTCGTTGAGGACAAGGGCGGAGACTACCACTACACGGGGAAGCCACAGCTCAGGGGTATATTCATCGACAACAACGACCACATGAAGGATGCGATAGGGGAGGCCCTGAGGGACAACAACCTCACGAGGTCGGCTGTGATAGCGATCGACGCCCTGGGGAAGGACCCCCCGGGAGAGGGGAGGTTCCCCCACAGGCTGGGAATCCCGGTGATTCACTACATAAGCGGGCCAAGCTACCTGCTGGTGGACGCCGACTACAGGGAGAAGGTGATCCTTGAGGAGCTCGTACCGGCGGCGAAGACCTTTATCGAGATTGTCGAGAAGCTCTCGACCTTAAGCGGCGGTGATCTCAAGCCGAAGGCGGAGGAACAGAAATGAAGAAAAAAATCACGTTTTTGATAAACCTCGTTTCCCCCTTGCTCCCCATCCTGGCGATTTTGATCTTCAACAAGATAGGCCAGGCCCTCCCCGTTATCGTCCTGAGCGGGATTATCCTGATAGTGATCCTCTACTCGATAGTGGCGCTCATCAGGGTCAAGGAAAAATCCCCGGAGATAAAGGTCGTCGGGACAATTATGGGGATCGTGGGAGTTTTTATAACCGCGATAGTTCTCTTCGTAAGCGTCTCGGCGCTGACGAAGATATAGTCAAGGGGGCTAGAGGGTAAAAGAGAGACAAAGGAAGAGATAACGGGGAAGGACATATCGGATACTGGAATCGGATGCTGGAATGTTGACGGCTAGGCCCGGGGCGCTTGTCTACCAACCGCTTGGTACGGCGCGGGAGAAGCTTTTCTTTGGCGTGAAGATGTAAGTTGTTACTATTAGTTTGATAGGAAAAAATTATGGAGTATGACATATTTGGCAGCGAACATGAGCAGTTCAGGGAACAGCTGAGAAAATTCTTGGCGGAAAAGGTGACGCCCTTCATTCTCGAATGGGAGGAAAAGAGGGAGATACCCAGATCGATCTGGCGGGAGATGGGAAAGATGGGCTTTCTCGGCTTCTGCTACGACCCCGAGTACGGCGGACTGGGGGTGGACGACCTGTTTCGGGTCGTCATGGCCGAGGAGATGGGGAGATCGGGGTGTCTCGGCTTTGCGGTCTCTGTGGGCGTTCACAACGATATGTCTACTACATATATCAATGACCTCGGGACGGACGAGCAAAAAAAACGGTGGCTTGCCCCCTGCATAGCCGGGGAGTCGGTCTGCGCCATAGCTATAACCGACCCCGGAGCGGGGTCGGACGTCGCGGGGATCGTCACGGGGATTGAGAAGAAGGGGAGCGATTATATACTTAACGGCCAGAAGACCTTCATAACCAACGGGCATTACGCGGATATAATAATAGTCGCGGCAAAAACCGATAAGAAAGCGGACCCCCCTCATCGGGGGGTTTCGCTTTTTGTGGTGGAGAGGGGAACGCCCGGCCTGTCGACCCGAAAGCTCGAAAAGATAGGGTGCCACGAGTCGGACACCGCCGAGATATTTTTGGAAGACGTGAAGCTGACCGATAAGAACCTCCTTGGCCAGGAGGGGAGGGGATTCTACGCCCTGATGAACAACCTCCAGCTTGAGCGTTTGATATTGAGCGTGGAGGGGCTCGGGGCGGCCCAGTATATACTCGACAAGACGATCGACTACGCCAGGGAGAGGACTGCCTTCGGAAGGACGATATCGAAATTCCAAGCGATAAAACATCGTTTAGTCGACATGGCCACGGCGATAGAGCTGAACCGAGCGCTGGCGTATCAATGTGCGAAAAGGTTCGCCAAGGGCGAGAATGTCGTCAAGGAGATATCGATGCTGAAGGCGTCCATAGGGGAGATGGTAACCAAAATATGCTACGATGCGACGCAGATCTACGGGGGGTACGGCTACATGGCGGAGTACGAGGTCGCCCGGATGTACACGGACGTCCGTTCCTTGAGCATAATCGGCGGCACAACCGAAATAATGAAGGAGATAGTCGCCCGGCAGATGGGGCTGTAGTGACTGGGGCTGTCGGTTTCCGTTTTCGGTTGGGGGAGGGGGGGCAATCCCCTTTTGTCTCTTTGCCCTGCTGCCCTTTAAGATGACAAGGGAGGCCTTCATATGCTAAAGTCCCCTTGTGCCCAAAGGACTTAAGCAGAGGGTTGGATTTTTAAAGGGGAGGGTCGATTTATAATGACGCCTCGATGTCGGATGAAAAAGTCGTATCTTGAAGGGACGGGGGAATGACATTAAAAATTTTTGTGGGGGGATTTTTCATCCCTCCGTTTTTGTCAATAGGTTATATTAGGAGAAAAACGACCGTGGTCCATCTCGGCGAAAAGAATATCTAAACCAAATTCCTTAATCCTCGATCCTCGTCGTCCTGAGGAATTTTACCATCATTAGGTAGAGGGGATTGAGGACAAAGGGAACGTAGCGCTGGAGAAAGTAGATGATGTGGGCGTCCGTCCCAATTAAAATTATCGAGCGGTTTCGCCTGACCCTTTTCAAGATTTTCCTCGCGGCCTTATTTACGTCCATCATTCTTGGCATCTTCTTAAGGTGATCCTCCTTGCGAATATTGACTGGGATGAAGCCCCTTATTATCGCCGTGTCTACGAAACCGGGGCAGACGACGCTAACCTTGACGCCCAGTCCCTTTGCCTCTGACCTGAGAGACGCGGAGAGGCCCACAACGGCGAACTTCGTCGTGACATAGGCGGTCTCTGTGGGGACGGGGACCAGGCCCGCAAGAGAGGCGGTGTTGACGATGTGTCCAGAACCCTGTTTGATCATGACCGGGTATGCCTCGAGGGTACCGTAGAGGACACCCATCATGTTGACATCGATTATCTGTCTCCACTGGGAGATGTCCATGTCCCTCGTCTCACCGAGAAAGGCGATCCCCGCGTTGTTGAAGATGTAGTCGAGCCTCCCTTGCTCCTTTACCACATCGGCGATAAGTTGTTTTACCTGATCGTGCTTCGTGACGTCGACCTTTTTCGCCGCGGTCTTTGCCCCCATCTCCGCAATTGATGATGCGGTCTCCTTTGCCCCTTCAAGGTTGATGTCCGCCGCGATAACCGTCGCCCCCATCCTTACCAGCTCGTTTGAGATTGCCCTCCCTATGCCTGAGGCGGCCCCGGTGACGACCGCCACCTTGTCCTTAAAAGGATTTGTCATTATATCTCCTTAAAGTATATAAATGTTATGGAACTACAAATCGCTTGAGGGGGGAGACAATCGGCTCAAATTCCCTCTCCCCGCGCTTCTTGAAAAATCAGATTACTCTAAACTTCCGTTGAACCCAAGTCATTTTTTAGGATAAGGCATCGTCGAAAAAGGCGGCCACCCTACTGACGTACTCGCCCCGGTTAAGGAAATAGGCCCCGCAGTGGTCGGCGTCTTCGAGCTTCCAGACCTCCTTCGGATGGGAGGCGGCGTCAAAAATCTCCCTCTGCTGGGAGGGCTCGATGACGCAGTCCTTTTCACTCACCACGACGAGAAGGTTTTTGAGGGAAAGTCTTTTTGCGGAGCCTTTCACGTCGAGCCCCCGGTTATCGTAGCCGAAGAGGAACTTCGTGAAGAGCCTCGTCAACGGCCTCAAGAGAAAAAGGGGGAGGGGGAAGAATCTCCTTATCCTGTTTAAGATAAGCTCCTCCGACGAGGTGAAGGGTGAGTCGCAGACAAGGGCCGATATCCTCTTGTCCGTCGATGCGTGGACAATCCCCAGAGACGCCCCCATTGAAAAGCCTATGATGCCTATTCTCGGACTTGGGATTTTTTTTACGATGAAATCGACCGCGGCCTTTACGTCCATACGTTCGAGCTGCCCCATGCTCATTGTGGACGAGTCGCTTTCCCCGCAGCCCCTGTAGTCAAACAGGAGAACGTTGTATCCCGCCCTGTTCAGACAGCTTCCCACGCCGAGCAGGTCGGATTTTGTCCCCATCCGTCCACAAAGGCAGATGACCGCCCGATTGTCCCGTCCCGGCAGGAGCCATCCCCTTAAGGTCAATCCGTCCTCCGTTTCAAAGGCGACCTTTTCTGATGGAACCCCCGTCTCGAAGGGGGAGAAGAAGTAGTAATCAATATAGGATTTAGTCTTGGGACGGGAGATCAAGATCGAGAGAGTAAGCCCCAGAATGACGTTTAGGAGAAGCAGAATAGATACGGCGATAATGAATATTATAGCGATTTTCATTGATCTTACCCTTTAGAAATTCTCCCGTTTCACTAAATCAAGGTGCTCTCCAGAGACAGCTTTTGCCGTTGACCGATTCGATTTCAAAGCCGTCTCCGTCGCTCTTTACAATCACCGCGCCGTCGATGTCGGTCCGAAAGACAACGGCCCCGATATACTCGTATCTTTCAAGCGTCTCGTCTTTCGGAAAGCCGAACCGCTCCTTTTCCCCGCACATGATTACCACCACCGCAGGCTCGACCTCGTTTAAGAAAGTAATGCCGCTCGATGTATTTGATCCGTGGTGGGGGCTTTTAAGGACGAGGGATTTCAGCTCCCTGTTTTTTGACATGATGAGCCGTTCCGCCTCGGCCTCGATGTCGCCCGTCATAAGGAGGGAGAAATAGCCGTATTTTATGCGAAATACGATGGAACTGTTGTTCAGATTTTCGCCTAAATCGGATTTCATGTCTCCTTTCGTTTGAAGGCCGGGCGGCGGGTGCAGGAACTCAACGACGGCGCCGTTGATCGCAAGGTCTGTGGTGTCGTCAGATATTGTGACAATCGGCACGTTTCTCATCTTTGACGTACTCCTTAGATCCTCGATCTCCTCCGAGTCCATCCCGGCCTCGGTGACCCAGAACTCGCCAACGTTAAAATTCTTAAGAATATACTCGATGCCCCCGTAGTGATCGAATTCGGGATGTGTCAGGACAAGGTAGTCTATTCTCCTTATCCTCTCATGCAGGAGGTAGGGGGATACGATCGACCTTCCCGTATCGAAGCCGCCGCCGTGAAATCCCCCTCCGTCTATGAGCATTGTCCTTCCGCCCGGGAACTTAATAAGAGTCGAGTCCCCCTGGCCTACGTTTATGAATGTAACCGAGAGTCTCTTCGGGTGGTAGCGGTTTAAGGCCTGATACGAGAGTAGCAAGACGAGAGTTGAAAGTAAAACGACAAATATAATTCTAAGTCGGGATTTAACCGATTGTCTCGGCTGTAGGCTCCTTCTCCTGTACTCGTTGGCGTAAAAAATCACGACAACGAGAATGAGGTAGTAGAGAACCATCTCCGGGAGCCTCGGCGGGATCACCGCAAATCCCCCCGGGAAGAGGGAGTCTACGCCGTTTATCATCCAGTTCGATATTGTAACGGCCCCGGCCGCTCCATCGAGGAGCAGGCCCGCGACCTCTCCCGAGATGAAGACAAGGGGAATCGAGACGAGGGAAAGCGGCACGGCGAAAAAACCGAGGAGCGGGACGACGGCGAAGTTCATTAAAATCGAGAGGGGACTTTCCGTGTAAAAATAGTGGGCGGATATCGGGAGAATTCCGAAAAGGGCGGAAACAGACACCGCCGCAAATTGATATCCACGAAGCAACAGGCGCCTTCCGAGGGTCGGGGCAGAGCCGTCGCCACTGTATATCCTGTTTTTGACCGGATCCGTCAGGAGTGGATAGATAAGGATGATCGACATTACCGCCGTGAACGACAGCTGAAAGGCCGGGTCGAATAGGGACGCAGGGGATACGATTAGAATAATAAGCGCCGCCAGAGACAGGGTGTTCAACAGGTCCCGGTCCCTCCCAATGACTACGGATAAAACGTAAGCCGTTATCATAATGGTCGACCTCACGGCGGTGATCTTGAGTCCCGAGAGGATTGTGTAGAGAAAGATGGGCAAAAGAGATACGATTAGGGCGAATGTCTTTACGGGAAATATAAGGGCGAGCCGGGGTATCCTGACAAGCACTACATGTAGAACGGAAAAGGAGATGAGAAAGATTATCCCGATGTGCATCCCGGAGATGGCCAGGATGTGGGCCATTCCGGTTCGCCGGTAGGAGTCGTAGAGATCCTCAGGGATTTCTGACCTTTCGCCTATTATTAAGGCCTTCAAGATCGCCCCCTCAGTTATAGGGACGGCGGTGTCGATAAAAGTTCTTATCTTGCGCCTTATCTCTTCAATCTTCCTTAAGGTCGGCGGCGAGACGTTTTCCGAGACAAAAAAGTAGTCCCGGCCCTTTATATATGAGATGGAGGATATACTCCTTCTTTTGAGGTAGAATACGTAGTCGAATCCGCCCGGGTTGTTGAAGTTGGTCGGATTTCTTATCTTGCCCCTGTAAAATATGACATCCCCGTATCCGATACTATCTGTGCGCTCGTAGATCGTGACCCCGAGTCTCCCCTTGACGTCAATCCATTTTCTCCCGTCTTTTATCATCACGTCTTTCAAGACAATTCGTGTGGAATCGGAATCAAAATCGGGGGGGAGAGAGACCGTTCCCGCAATTGTTCGATACTCATTCGATGCAAAATTAGATATATGGTCGGAGTCTGTCTTGGGGTTGACGACGGGGCATATAAGGAGGAGGCCGAGGATTACGAAGAGGAGTCCGATAAGTACAAAATAGAGATGATGAGCCGATGGAAGGGCGGGGCCTTTGGTATGGGAGGTGAGGCGAATACGCTCCCTTATCATTGCAGTTAAGGTCAGAAGAATCCCGGCAATTATAAGAAGCGGCGGGATGTCTGTTCTTATGTATGTGCCGAGGCCGATCCCGAGGGCCAGGGCCGAAGCTAAAAGGAGGAGCGGGTGTTTCAATTTACCTTGATGGCTTCCTCTACGGCGTACCGCTTTATTTTTCGGGTCGAGGTCTTCGGGAACTCCTCGTCCCTTATCATGAACTCCTTGACCCGCTTGTAATCCGCCAGGTTGCTGCAGCATCTTTTTATCTCGTCGCGAATGAGGGTGTGTATCTCGGACTTTTCAAGCTCCTTTTTCCCCTCCTTTACCGCGTGGGCTTCCAGCATGTCTTGATTCAGGTAGACGACCGCCCTGACCTCCTCTCCCGTGGTGCCGAGGTTGTGGGCGTAGACCATCGCCTCCTCGATGAAGGGGCTCCGCTCCAGCTCCGTCTCCACCTCCTCGGGGTAGATGTTCTTGCCCTTTCCAGTAACGATCAGGTTTTTGACCCTTCCCAGTACAAAGAGATAATTGTCGTCGTCGAGGTATCCCAGGTCTCCGGAGTGATACCACCCGTCGGTCAGCACCTCCTTGGTTGCCTTCGGATTATTGAAGTATCCCTTCATCACGTTAGGCCCCTTGATAAATATTTCTCCCTCGCCGTTTTCGTTCGGATTTTCTATCTTGATCTCGACTTCGGGCATGACCTTCCCCACGGAGCCGAGCCTGTCTCCTCCAACGACGCTGTTTACCGCCACAAGGGGTGCGGTTTCCGTAATCCCGTAGCCGTTGAAGATGTTGAGGCCGAGTTTCCTTAATCCCTCCTGAAGGGAGGGGTCGAATGGCCCGCCTCCGCTTATGAAGGCAATGTCGCTTCCACCGAGCTCCTTTTTGATCTTTTTCTGGATTACCTTTCTCGTGATGGCGTTGGAGTTCATCAGCCTGCCTGCAAGGCTGGAGTTTACCTTTTGGCTCATCCTCGTGTAAAGGGCCTGGTAGAGGGCGGGGACACCAAGGAAAAAGTTCGGTTTCACCTCGTTGAGGTTCTGGGCCACCTTTAAAAGGGACTCGGCGAATGCGACCGTCCCGCCCAGAAGGATAGGTATAATTACACCGCAGGTCGATTCGTAGACGTGGTTTATCGGCAGAACGGAGAGCGTAAGGATCTTATCGTCCACCTGCATCAGCTCCACCACCCCCTTGAAATTCGTTATGATGTTCTCGTTCGTGAGCATCACCCCCTTCGATTTTCCCGTGGTGCCGGACGTGTAGAGGATGGCGATGGTCTCATTATATCCCATCTCGTTTTCGATAATATCTTCGTTTCCGAAAAGGTTCTCGAAATGAACCACACCGGTCGCAACGTCGGTGCCCTCGTAGAGTCCCTTGGTGAAGTCCAAAAAGCGGTTTCTCTTTTCGATGACGAGGCTGTCCTTCTTTATCCTGGCGTCTTTCAGCCTTTTATCGAGAGAGAGCCAAAGATCTTCGATCTTTTTTATCTCGGATTCATGCTCCTTTTTAATCTTGGCGATCAAAGACTGCCATGCCCTCTCGATCCTCTTCATGTCATCCTTTATCTCGTCGGGAATCGTGATATCCTTTGTCAAATTGGTTATAAGGATTATCTTCTTCAGACTTTTAAGGGATTGATGTATCTCTTCGATCTTCGGAAGGAGCTCTTCTGTTACTATAATGAACTTTGAGCCGCTGTCTTCGAGGATGTGTCTCAGCTCCTGGGCCTTTAGCTCCTTGTCAACCGGTACGACAATGCCGTTATTGGTTATAATTGCGAGGTATGAAATGGCCCATTCGGGGCAGTTGTGTGTAAGGAGGGCGATTCGGTCTCCCTTTTTCATTCCCATCTTTACAAGGCTTGTGCCGAGGTCCTTTACCTGAGAAAGCAGATCCCTGTATGTAATTCCAACCCATCTAATTCCAATTTTTCTCAACAAGGCGTTTTTTTTGGCGAACTTCTTAGCGTTCTCCTCGATGATCTCCTTGATCGTTATCCCGTTCATTACACCATCTCCTTTTATAGGTTGGTGAAAAGCACCCGAAGATAATAACCCAAACTTTCCACTAATTCAATAAAAAATTCTTGGTATGAAATAATCTACGTTGAAATCAATCCTCCCCGTTTCCCTGTTTATCTTTGAAATATGCATGTATCGATTGGGCAACGGCCGGCGATACCCCGTTAACGGCGGAGAGCTCCTCGACCGTGGCAAGCTTTATGTCGCCGATCCTCTGAAAATGCTTCAAGAGGGCCTTCTTTCTCTTCTCTCCCACCCCTTCGATCTCGTCAAGGGCCGACCTGACGCCCTTCTTCTTCCTCAGCTTCCTGTGATACTCGATGGCGAACCTGTGCGCCTCGTCCCTGATCTGCATGAGGAGAAAGAGGGCGAGCGAGCTTCCCTTTATGACTATCGGATTTTTCCTCCCTATCAGAAAGACCCTGTCCGATTTCCCTTTCCCCACGGTCTCTCCCCCCTTTTCGCCCTTAGCGATTGCGGCGAGGGGGATGTCGGATGCTTTAAGATCCCTCAGTACCTCTGCAGCGATGTTCAGGTGCCCCTTCCCACCATCGATCAAGATAAGGTCGGGGCGGTTTTCGTCGTCAAGCCTCTTTATCCTTCTCGCAAGGACTTCCTCTATCATGGCGTAATCGTTGGCCGCAGGGACGCCCTTTATCTTGTAGTGGCGGTACTGGCTCCTGTCCGGCTCACCGTCAGTGAAGACCGCCATGGAGCCCACGGAGAGGGTCCCCTTGACGTTGGAGATATCGAAGCACTCCATCCTCCTTGGAAATACGGGCAGGCCAAGGCGCTCCCTTAAGGCCTCAAGAGCCTCTATCCTGCTCTCGCTGCTCTTCTTCCACTCCACAAACGAACTCTCGGCGTTTTTCTGGGCCATCGTCACGAGAGCCCGGAGCCTTCCTCTCTTCGGGACGAGGATCTCGACCTCACTTTTCCCTCTTAGCCATTTTAGGAGAAGCTCTTTGTCGAAAACCTCGACGGGAAGGAGAATCTCGTCCGGCACGTAGCGCTCGCCGCTGTAGTACTGCTCGATGAAGCTCTGGACAGCCTCCGGGTCTTCGTCCAGGACGTTTTTAAAGAGGCGGTACCAGCTCCCCATCAGTCTTCCGCCCCGTACCAGGAGAATCGAAAAGCCGATGCTAAGGCCCTCCCTGTGGATGCCGATTACGTCCCTGTCCACAAGGTCCTTGGTGACGACCTTCTGGGTCTCCATGATCCTTTTGATGGACGCTATCCTGTCGCGGTAGAGGGCGGCCTCCTCGAACTTCATCTCTTCTGCAAGAAGCTCCATCTCGGCTGTCAGCCTCTTTATCAGGTCGTCTCCCCTCCCGCTCAGAAACATCACCACCTCATCAACCCCCTTATAGTACTCCTCTTTCGTTATCAGGTTAAGGCAGGGGCCGCTGCACTGGTTGATCTCGTAGTAGATGCAGGGACGTGACCTGTTGTTGAACTTGTGGTCGGTGCACTGCCTGAGGAGGAAGGTCGCTGACAGCCACTTGAGGCTCTGGCGAATCGCCTTGGCGTCCGTATAAGGCCCGAAGTAGCGGGCGCCGTCCCGCTTGATGTTCCTGACGAAGGTAAACCTTGGGAAGTCTTCATCGAGGTCGATCCTGAGGCAGAGGTAGTTCTTGTCGTCCTTGAGGTCTACGTTGTACCTGGGGCGGTATTCTTTGATCAGCGTTCCCTCGGTGAGTAACGCCTCCACCTCGTTGTCGGTCACGATGAAGTCGAAGTCGGAGATGCTCTTGATCAGATGCCTGGTCTTGGGGTCTTTCTTCTCCACATCCCTGAAGTAGGAGGAGACCCGCTTTTTCAGCTCCCTCGCCTTCCCAACGTATATGACCTTTCCGGAGCTGTTTTTCATCAGATAGACGCCGGGGCTGTTGGGGAGGTTCGCCGTCTTTGTTTCGAGCGTCTTTGTTTCGAGCGTTTTTGTTTCGATATTATTAGATTCCATCGCCATATTTCGATTTACAGTTTTTCGATTATATCCTAAAATCAAGTCGTTGACAACCAGGAGTTGTGGATGAAAAAATTGTCTATATTTTTCTGCTTTTGTGATAAAGAGTGATAGAAAATATAAACATTATGATATAATGCGAAAAAAATGAACGGGGGAATATTAAGATGGCCAAAAAGCAAAAGAAGAAGAAGTCGAAAATTAAGGTGTTTTTTACCAGGTTGTTTTTCCTTTTGATCATAGCTGTTGCCATCGCTGCTGGTGTATTTTTCCTTCTTGTCGGCGGAGGTGATTCCGCAGATGTGGTCTTTTCCGAGGGGTCGGTGGTGATAAAGACGGTCGGGAGCGACGAGTGGGTCCCCCTCTCTGGGGATATGACCGTCAAGGAGGGGGACGAGATAATGACGGAGAGGGGGGCGACGGCGGAGCTTTTTCTCCCGGACGGGAGCGTCCTGAAGGTCGGCTCGGCGAGCCACGTCATAATCAGGGGAATGGGAACGGTCGAGATTACAAGGAGGACAACCAACGTCTTCGAGCTTGCCTACGGGAAGGTGAGGGCGGTGGTGTCTCCCTTTGTGAATAAAAAGTCGGAGTTTGTGATCGAGACGGAAAACGCCGCAATCGGCGTCAGGGGGACCGACTTCGGCGTTTCCTACGACGAGCAGAAGAAGAAGACGGAGCTTGCCTGCCTCGACGGCGAGGTGGAGGTGAGGTCAAAGGAGAAGAAGGCCGCGGGACTCCCCCCTGTCCTCGTCAAGGCGAACGAGGGACTTTCCTTCGTAGTTGGAACTCTCCCCGGCCAGCCTGTAAGATGGACGGAGGCGCAGACGAGGGCGTTCTTCACGAGGATGGACTTTGAGGGTAAAAAAATAAAGGATCATCTCATGAGGGGGGGGAGGATGCTGGAGAAGGGGGGTAAGGAGGTCAAGGAGAACGTCGAGGAGGGGGTAAAGGAGGGAACGGACAAGCTGAAATCAGGCGGTGAAAAAGCCGTGGATAAAATAAAGAAGATATTTTAAAGGAGATTCGATTTTCCTATTCATAACAGAACCTTTTTAGGTCGAGGTAAAAGATGCTCTTCTTAAACGACACGAAATTTGTCGCGAGGAGGAAGTTCTTTGCGCTGGCGGGACAGGTCTACGTCAACGACGGGGCTGGGGGGCTGGTCTGCTACGTCAGGCAGAAGATGTTCAAGCTCAAGGAGGATATCACGGTCTACTCCGACGAGTCGCAGACTATGCCCATACTGAACATCAAGGCGAGGCAGATCATCGATTTTGCGGCGGCCTACGACATCGTCGATTCCGCAACCGGGGCGAAGATGGGCGCCCTGAAGAGGAAGGGGCTGAAGTCGATAATCAAGGACGAGTGGATAATCATGGATTCGACCGACAACAACATCGCCGTGTTGAAGGAGGAGTCGGGCCTGATGGCCATATTGAGCAGGCTGATTAATCTCATTCCCCAGAGGTACGTTATCCTGATGGGCGGATCGGGGCAGGTTGTCGGGACGATCCGGCAGAGGTTCAATATATTCATCCACAAGTTCGACATCGACTTCTCGATGGACCCGGGAGCCAGCCTCGACAGGCGGCTGGGGATGGGAGCGGCGATACTGCTTCTGATCATTGAGGGGCAACAGGGGTGAAGAGAGTGAAATACAAAAAACTTAAATTTGTAAATATTAGATTTTACTAGATACCAATGCTTGATTTTATAATTACTATTTTCATATTGTGCACACTATTTGCATTGGTATTTGTAATAACACATCTTCGTCCTTTAAGAGATTATGAAATCAAGTCTCTTGCAATAATGAGACGTGATATAAAAGTAAGAATTTATTATTCATTTAGAATAGTAGAATTCTTTGCAGACAAGAATTTTAAAAAGAAAATGAATCCAAATGGAGAATTCTGTGAAATATCAGAAGAGCTAATTAACTTTCCTGGAATTGCAGCTTCTCTTTTAAAATACAAAAAACATGAATGGACAATAATAGGTTTTGAAAAGGATAGACTTGTAAACTTGATATGGTTGAATAAAGGTTTTGATAATAAGAGAGTAAATATATATTTGCCACTAAATGATATTGCAAATATAGCATTGAGAAAAAATTATAATACTGTTTTAATATTTCATAATCATCCAAACACAAATCCTAGATACTATAGTTGTATAAATCCCAGTGATCAAGACTTAAAAACCGCCTCAGAATTTGCACAAGTTCTTAATGATAACAAAATAGGTTTGTTAGAATTTGTATGTGAAAGAGGTGGATTCTATGAATACTTTTATTCACCATCTGATTCATTTTTTCCACTAGCAAATTTTGTAAAAAGTATAGAAAGAGTTAATGGCTCATCACTATTGAAAAATCTATCTTTACACATCGAAAGAATTAGAAAAAAAGGAACAGACATTGTAGAAAGAAAGGGAAGAGTTTTATACTAAATCCCCAAATCTTTCTTCTCAAGCTCCAATATCCTGTCCCTGATCTCCGCCGCCTTCTCGAACTCCAGGTCCTTGGCGGCGTCGCGCATCTGCTTCTTCAGCTTCTGGATGTGGCGTTTGACCTCCGCCTCCGACCTGAAGGCCGCCTCCTCCTCCGCAACGGAGGCTGGAATGGTATAATAGTCCTTTTCATAAACCGAGGACAATATATCGCTGATCCCCTTCTTTATCGACTCAGGCGTGATGTTGTTCCTGATGTTGTACTCTCTCTGGATCTCCCTCCTCCTAACCGTCTCCTTGATGGCCCTCTCCATCGACTTTGTGACGGAGTCGGCGTACATCACAACCTTCCCGTTGATGTTTCTCGCCGTCCTGCCGCTCGTCTGAATGAGGGACTTATCCGACCGTAGGAAGCCCTCCTTGTCCGCGTCGAGGATAGCCACCATCGAGACCTCTGGGATGTCAAGACCCTCCCTGAGGAGATTTATCCCAACCAGCACGTCGAATTTGCCGAGCCGCAAATCCCTAATTATTTCAACACGTTCCAGCGTATCAACGTCCGAGTGGAGGTAGCGGGCGCGTATCCCCAGGCCGGTGTAGTACTCGGTCAGGTCTTCGGCCATTCTCTTGGTCAGCGTGGTGACGAGGACCCTGTCTCCGGCGCCGATCTTGGCCCTGATCTCGTCGTAGAGGTCGTCCACCTGATGGGTGGCGGGCTTGACCTCGATTACAGGCTCCATCAGCCCCGTCGGCCTGATTATCTGCTCGACCACGATCCCCCGCGACCTCTCGATCTCGTAGTTCGCCGGCGTGGCGGAGACGTAGATCGTCTGGTGGACCTTTTCCTCGAACTCCTCGAACTTGAGGGGCCTGTTGTCCAAGGCCGAGGGGAGCCTGAAGCCGTACTCCACGAGGTTGGTCTTCCGGGAGCGGTCGCCGTTGTACATCCCGCCGATCTGGGGGACGGTGATGTGGCTCTCGTCGATGACCACCAGCCACTCCTTAGGGAAATAGTCGAGAAGGGTAGGGGGCGGCTCGCCCGGCATCCTGCCGGTGAAGTGGCGCGAGTAGTTCTCTATCCCGCTGCAGTAGCCGATCTCGCGCATCATCTCCAGGTCGAACTTCGTGCGCTCCTCGATCCGCTGCGCCTCGATAAGCTTGTTGTTCTCCCTGAAGAAGCCGATCCGCTCCTCGAGCTCCTCCTCGATAGACTCCACGGCGGAAAGCCGCCTCTCGGCGGGAGTCACGTAGTGGCTCCCCGGGTAGATGACGATCCCCTCCTCGTTAGAGATAACGGTGCCGCGCAAAGGATCTATGAGCTTGATCTTATCCACCATGTCGCCCCAGAACTCCACCCTGATCGCCTTTGCGTCCTCGTAGGTGGGGAATATCTCCACGGTGTCGCCCCGGACGCGAAACGTCCCCCGCGAAAAATCGATGTCGTTCCTCTCGTACTGGCTCTCCACGAGGCGAAGTAGCAGGTCGTCCCGGAAGAAGGTCTCGCCCGCCTTGATCTCGATGATCATCCCGGAGTAGGCGTCCGGCGAGCCGAGGCCGTAGATGCAGGAGACGGAGGCCACGATGATCACGTCGTCCCGGGAGAGGAGGGAGTGGGTGGCGGAGTGCCTCATCTTGTCGATCTCCTCGTTGACCGAGGTGTCCTTCTCGATGTAGGTGTCGGTCCGGGGGAGGTAGGCCTCCGGCTGGTAGTAGTCGTAGTAGCTGACGAAGTACTCGACGGCGTTTTCAGGGAATAGCTCCTTGAACTCGGTGTAGAGCTGGGCCCCGAGCGTCTTGTTGGGGGCGATGACGATGGAGGGGCGACCCACGTTGGCGATGGTGTTGGCGATGGTGAAGGTCTTGCCGGAGCCGGTGACGCCGAGGAGTACCTGGTGTTTGTCGCCCCGGTTCAGCCCCTCGGTGAGCTGGGCGATGGTCTCCGGCTGGTCGCCGCTGGGGACGAAGTCTGTGATCAGGTCGAACTTAGCCATCGGACGGGCTCTCCTTTGAATAACAAACTTGATATTATAGCGCAATGGTTTCGGTTTTTCAAGGATTTGGTGGGTTGTGTGGTGGGAGCAAAAAATGTTTTTGGTTTATTTTTTCGGTTTTTGTGGATTTAAATTGCTTAGGGATGGATTTATTTTTATCTTTCCTTCATTTATAAGCTTTTTCAGCCTTGCTACTGCGATGCTGACATTTTGCACTATCTGTTGGAATTGGATGGGAAATTCATCTTTTGTGTAAAATCTTAATGCCTCATTTGCTTTATTAATCATTATTTTGATATTTTCAGCTGGATTTTCTACCTCAGCAAGAATTCCATATACTGGGATAAGATTAATTTGTATATCTGCATACTTCATAGGATAACGGTCATTAGTATAGACTCTAAGCGCCTCATCGCATGCTGAGATTGCCTTCTTAGCGTTTCCCTTTTTGTTTTCAACCTCGGAGAGTGTTCCGTATGAAGCTCCTAGACCTGTCTGTGTCTGTGCGTATTGAATTGGGAAATTGTCTATTGCTCGAATCTTAAGGGCTTCTTTATAGGATTTAATCGCTAGTTTTGCATTTTTCGCCTTTTCCTCTACCTCTGAAAGTCTTAAGTATGCACCACCAAGATTCATTTGGGTTTTGGCGTAGTCTATCGGGAAACGTTCTATATTAAAAACCTTTAGTGCTTCTTCGAATGAGGCAATCGCAAACTTTGCGTTTTCGGCCTCATTCTCTTCTTCTGACAGTATCCAGTATGCTATACCCAGATTCCCATGAATCTTTGCGTAATTTCTTGATAATCTATTAGGTTTATATATTTTAAGTGCCTCTTTATGAGACTCAATCGCCTTCTTCGCATTTTCCTTCCTTTCTTCAAAGTCTGAAAGTATCCTATGTGCTTCTCCTATGTTCATCTTCGTCATGGCATAATACTCTGGGTATTCTTTTATAGTAATAGCTTTGAGGGCTTCATTAAAGGCTTTGATGGCCATTATAATGTTTTCTTTTATTTTTTCTTTTGTATTTTCAACTTCCGAAAGCCTCATGTATGCAGAACCAAGGCTGTTTTTTGCCCCGCCGTATTTAACCGGATTGCTTTTTTTTGTCCAGAATTTCAGAGCACCATTATGCGCTTCTATTGAGACTTTCATTAAATCAGCCTTTTCAGAAAAAACTTCACCAATAGAGAAAGCTCTGTTTCCAAGACTATATAAAGCTTCTGGATCGCCATGGAATATTTTGAGCATTTCGTGGAAGTCTTCTAGGGAAACCTTGTCAACAATGACATTAATAAGATAAGCTTCTTCGATTTCAATTAAATCTTTATTTAACTCAAAAAATCCATTGTCTTTTAACCCATTTAATAGGTTGATCCATTCATAGTTTTCTTTCTTAATCCCCTCGCTTTCCTTGCAGATTTTCCTTATCCTATTAATGGAGAACCTCTCGTTCTCTTCGTAGATACCTATTCCATAGAGCCTCTTGATGGTACGGAGGATACCCCTCTCCTCCAGTGTGGAATTATTATAACGTTCAATCATAGTCGTAAGAGGAAGGAAGATAGAGCCTATGTTGCCGTCAAAACGCTTAGGGAATTTAACACCTGCATTTTCGGCAATTGCTTTACCATTTTCTTTGGAGATTTTAGAGGCCTTTATAACATTTTTAAATATATAAGCGTGACCGCTTTTAAAAAATTGATCTAACTCGGATCCCGTTCGGCAAGTAGAAACAATAACAATGTTTTCATCAATGTTTTCAAAAAGCTGTGTCAGGTAATTTCGTTGTTTTAAAATGAATTTATTTAAGTCATCAATAAAAAGGATTTTCTTAGCTTTTCTCGTTTTCCAGAAACGAAAGAAAATAGGAATTTTGTAATCTCCAGTTTCCATATCAATAGGACGTGGTATAAGAATGTAATATGATTTATCTAATTTCTTTAGCGATTCATAAATAGATCTTGTTTTACCTGCGAGAGGATTTCCTACAAGTAAAATATTCTCACCTTTACTAATTTTATCTAAAATTTCTTTATCATATTCTCTATCTTCATAGAAGTTATTAAAACCATATTTTTTCAATCCTCTTAAATCCAAAACATCTATATGTGAAAGAGAATCTACACTTCTCCAGATTATTTTAAAATGTTTTCTCCACTTTTTTATAGGTTCATAGATAAATTTGTTGCAAGCAAAAATTATCAATGCCCCAGCTAAAGTTATAAATAATCCAATCAAAATTTCCATTAGTTCATAAAATCAAAAATGTATTCTTAATTAAACTTAGAGCTATTTACAACAATAGTAACACAAAATAACAGGAATTGTAATAGAAAAGAAAGGAATTTTTAATGGAGGGGGAGGGGATTTGTTTTTAGGCGGCAAATGTTGTCATTGCGAGCCCGCCGAAGGCGGGCGCGGCAATCGCGTCTTGTCAAGGAAATTGGTCAGTAGATTCACCCGATTGCCGCGTCGCTCGCCTTTCAGGAGAAAGGCTCGCTCCTCGCAATGACATAATTTTTATGTGAGGGCCTACTTCCCCTTTGCCTTCTTCTTAGCCTCAAACCCAGCGATTATCGCTTTCACGAGCTCCATGAACTCGGGGCGGGAGGCCGCCTCGGTCAGGTAGGAGTGCTCCGTCTCGAGGTGGGTCAGGAGGTCTGTGCCGGAGGAGGCGTACATCATCCGCTTTATGGCGGCGACCACCTTCGGGTTCATCACGGCAATCCTCTCCGCCAGGGCCTGGGTCTCCTCGATGAAGGTCTCCTCGGGGAAAAACTTGTTGATCACGCCCAGCCGGTGAAGCTCCTCGGCGTGGAGGTCTTCGCATAGGAGCGCCACCTCCAGCGCCCGCGATATCCCGATCATCTTAGGCAGCGACCAGTTTACACCGCCGTCGCCGGTAAGGCCGATGGTGGAGTAGGCGTACCTGAGCCTCACCTTTTCGGTGGCGACGCGGATGTCGCACGCCAGCGCCAGCGCCATCCCGTAGCCGGCCGCCTGGTGGTTTATGGCGGCTATTATAGGCTTGTTGGCCTGCCTTACGGTGGCGATCACCTTGTGGGCGACCGTCGCCATGATGCCTATCCTCTTGACCGGGTCACTGTCACCCATGATCTCTGTGACGTCGGCCCCGGCGGCGAACGCCTTTCCCTTGCCCGTAATCACGATGACCCTCGTGTCGTCGTCCTCAAGCGACGCGTCGAGGAGTTTTTGGGCCTCTTTTCCCAGCTCGGTCGTCAGGGCGTTATAAAGCTCGGGCCTGTTGAGGATGAGCCACGATACCGGCCCCTTTTGCTCGCGAATGATTGGCGTTTCGGTCATATTATATTACCTCGTTTGTGGGAATAATAAAATATACATCTTAAAAGCCTAATAATCCCGCTACTTTAGCTTCCACATGGTGCCGGATGGGGAGTCCTCGAGGATGACGCCCATTTCGGCCAGGTCGTCCCTGATCCTGTCGGCGGCAGCAAAATCCTTGTTGGCCCGGGCTTCGGTTCGTTCCGCAATCAATCTCTCGATCTCCAAAGGATCAATCTCCGTCTCCGAGAGCTTTAAACTTTTGATCTCTTCAAAGTAGACATTTGGGTCTTTCTGAAGTATCCCGAAGACTGATGTGGCCTCCTCGATCCTTCTCTGAGCCTCTTTTAGTGCCTCGATATCCTCCGCCGAGAGGTCGCCAGGGCGGTCGAGGAACCTATTGACGGCGTGGACGAAGTCGAAGAGCTTCCCCAGGGCCATCGCAGTGTTGAAGTCGTCGTCCATCGCCTCGGTAAAGCCTGCGGTGAAATCTGCGGCCGCATTGAGAAGTTCCTTCCGGTTGCCATCATCGGAATCCGCCTTTCCATCGCCCTTAGCCGACTCAATCAGCCTCCCCAACGTGTCGTATAGGCGCCTTACAGCCTCCTCGGCGTCCCTCAGGTTTTTCTCGGTGAAGTCGATGGGGCTTCTGTAGTGGTTGGTCAGGAGGAATAGGCGGACGACCTCCGGGTGATATTTTTCCCTGATGTCTCTGATCGTGAAGAAGTTCCCGAGGGATTTGCTCATCTTCTCCTGGTCGATGTTGACGAAGCCGTTGTGGATCCAGTAGTTGACGAAGGGCTTTTTGTTTGCCGCTTCCGACTGGGCGATCTCGTTTTCGTGGTGGGGGAAGACGAGGTCCCTGCCCCCCCCGTGGATGTCGATCGTCTCGCCGAGGATTGCGCCGCTCATGGCGGAGCACTCTATGTGCCAGCCGGGTCTGCCGTCCCCCCAGGGGCTCCTCCAGAACGGCTCCCCCGGTTTCTTCCCCTTCCAGAGGACGAAGTCGAGAGGGTCTTCCTTCTTTTCATCCACGCAGACGCGCGCCCCGGACCTGAGGTCGTCTATGTTCTTGCCGGAGAGCTTGCCATAGCCGTTAAACTTTTTCACGGAGTAGAGGACGTCGTCCCCTGCCTTGTAGGCGTATCCGTTCTCGAAGAGTTTTTCTATCATGGAGATCATGTTGTCGATATTTTCCGTGGCCTTAGGTTCGAAGTCGGGCCGAAGGAGGCCCAGGGCGTCCATATCGTCGTGGTACTCATCGATATATTTTTCGGAGAGCTCTGCCGTGGAGATTCCAAGCTCGTTTGCTCTTTTGATGATCTTGTCGTCGATGTCGGTGAAGTTTCTTACGTAGGTAACCTCGTATCCCCTGGTCTTGAAGTAGCGGTATATGACGTCGAAGACAACGGCCGCCCGCGCGTGTCCCAGGTGCGACAGGTCGTAGGCGGTGATGCCGCATACGTACATCCTTACCTTTTTCCCTTCGAGGGGGGTGAACTCCTCCTTTTTCCCCGACAGTGTATTGTGGACTCTTATTGTCATGAAAGCTGCCCCTCCTTTTTTGGGAAAGTATCACAAAAAGCGGAGCGGGTCAAGCATTGTAAAAATTTTAAGACCAACAATTACCTATTGACATTGGCCTCGGGCTGGTTTAATTTATGGATGCAGTTTATCAAAACCTTACTATAGGTGGTTTCCCAATGAAAAAGAAAGTGGAAAAATTTCCTTTATGGGGCCAGCTTCTGTACTCAAGCGGCTATGTCGGAATCACTATCGTAGACAGGATCTGGGTGGTTTTTTTGATATATTTCTTTTTGCCCCCTGTAGAATCCGGGATGCCTTTACTTCTCAGTGATAAGACCTTTTTGGGCATATTCACCGTGCTGGGCTTAATTACTATCTTCGGGAGAATAATAGATTCTATCGCCGATCCGTTAGTCGCAACATGGACCGACAGGAGCAAATCGAAGCTCGGAAGGCGAAGGGTGTTTCTCCTCTACGGTGGGCTTCCGCTGATGGCTTGTGCCGTTTTGCTCTTCTTCCCGCCGTCAAACGAACCCGGAATCGCCAACACGATCTATGTGGCGGGGATGCTCGGTCTTCTGCTCTTCTTTTTCACCTTTTACGTTGTTCCGTGGCTCGCCCTCATCCCCGAGCTCTCCCACACCGACCGCGAGCGTATGAACATCGTTACGATGCAGGCTGTTTTCTCCCTATTGGGTGTCGTGATAGTCATGATCGGCGGATTTATGATGTGGGGTGCCTTTGAGAGCGGCGGCATGGACAAGGCCACGGCACTCAGGACTACGATAATAGTCCTCGCGGTCATAGGGCTGATATCATGCTACATAACGATAATACCTATAAACGAGAAGCGCTACTGTGACTCGGTCCCGTCGGAGGTGGGGATTATCGATTCATTGAAAATGACCTTTAAGAATACGCCCTTCATACCGTATCTTTTCGGGACTATCTGTCTGTGGTTTGCCTTCAATATGGTTTCCAGTGCCGCGACATATTACGTTACGGTGCTCCTACAAAAGGGTGAGGAGTTCGGGAGCGTGGTCTTCGGGGCGGTTTTCGGCGTTGCACTGGTGCTTTTCCCTATCATCAATTTCGCAAGCCGCTATATAGAAAAGAGGGTGATTATGATTTTCGGCCTTGTCGTATTTGCGATCGCCTCGTTTTTGATCTATTATCTCGGTACCGATGTCCTCCCGTTTTCGCCGATAGTTCAGGCATTTATACTCTTCGGGCTGATCGGTGTCCCGGCCTCCGCCCTTTTTGTAGTCCCCAACGCCATGATCTCCGACCTCGCCGAGTACGACGCCATCAAGACCGGCACCAAGAGGGAGGGGATGTACTTCGGCGCCCAGGGGCTCGTACAGAAGATCAACCTCGGTATATCGAGCGCAATTTTGGTGTATCTCCTTTCCGCCTATGGGAAGGATATTGCAAATCCCCTCGGTGTCAAGCTCTCCGGGCCGGTTGCCGCGGCGGTGTGCGTAATCGGCATAATCATGTTCGCAATCTACCCGGAAAAGAAAATATTCAAGCTTGTCGAAGAAAACAGAGCTAAAGAAAAATGATAGAAAGAAAAAAGACAAACGGAGGCTCGATTTTAAAAATTCTCATCTTGGTTTTTGTTTCGCTCCAGCTGGCGGCGTTTCCCCTGACATCAAGCGCACTTGCGGGAATAGAATACGCCCGGATAAAGGAGCATGGGGCAAAACTCAAATCGAGGCCGAGTTTGAAGACCGACACCATAGTGGTAATAAAGAAAGGAGAGGTGGTTCTCGTCAAGAACCGCCTCGAAAACCCCGAAGAGGTATCGGGCGTTAAGGATCGCTGGTACTTTGTGCAGTACAAGGGGCTTTCGGGCTGGATATTCGGAGCTTCACTCGATATGGACGATCCCGAAGCGAAGGAGTCGTACGTTAATATCGAGTCATTTTTTGAAAGGATTAACAATATATATGAGATGAAGGAGGCGGGCGACCTGAAGGGAGCGGTTCAGCTTGCGGACGAGATATTAAATGACGTGAAGCTTGGTTTCGGGATGGAGGAGATTCAGAAAAGCAGCAGGCTTAAGGAGATAATTCTCTCCACGATTGTAGTAAAGGGTGAGTGCCTTGTTTTTTTAAAGAGATTCGATGAGGCGAAAGAGGCTTATAGGTATCTTCTCAAAAACTACCCTGGCGCAATGTTTGAGCATGAGTCGATTCCGATATCAGAGGTGGTAAAGCCTTATTTGGTCTACATGAAAAGATTCCCGGAGGCCGTCACCTTTTCCGATCCGAAGACCGGCCTCGACAGGTTGAAAACAGCCCTTGAAAAGAAGGACTTGACAACGGTCTCAAAGCTTGCGGTTCCGGGTATATTCGAGATCTGGGTTGCTAATACCGACTGGATGATGAGGCTCGGCGAGAAAAATCTTAAAGACGTATCGCTTTTGGGGGGGCACTGGGACGATAATTGGGAGGTGATCGGGGTGGATCTAAAAACGGGGGATGACGGCGAAGTCATCGGGTACTGTATCAAGACGGGACCTTGGCAGATAGACTATTCCGGAAGGCCGATCGAAAATATCGACTTCTGCATCGATAAGCTGCCGGGGGGAGACACGGTTTTCGGATATATAGTCCTTTATACAAGGCCGATTCCTGAATAATCTTATGTAAGGCAGGATAGATAAAAACTGCTGAATACAAACCGAGGCTTTACAAAAAATTTTTTTACTGTCAATTAATAATGCGAATTGAAAAAACGAGGCTTTAATACATTAGAGAAAATCTTGAGATAAGTCCATTTTGTTTTAAAGCCTGCATTATAAAGACGTTTTCGAGTCAAAAAGGGGATTCCAAATGAAAAAGAATGCAATCACGGTGATTTTAGTCATTTTTACGCTTATATTTTTCGGCTGCAGGTCCACGCCGAAGGTATATGCACCGCCAAAGTCAAGCCCTGTCAAATACAAGATAGTCTATATAGAATTTGAATACAGTCCCGAGTATCTTATCACCGTATTCGATAAAAGGGATATCATAGATGATCTTACAAAGAGGATTAACGATCTCGGTTTTCTGGTAACGATAAAACCGGAAAGGGCCGATATGACATTAAAGATAAATATCGACGCTTTGATACTCCCGGATCGAAACGCGCGTCTGAAGGACAGAACCACCTTCGGCCTTGCTGAAGGTGAGGCCATGATGAAATATACGGCCGCTTTTACAGACAATAAGACCTTCAAGGATATAACTGAAACAACAGAGACCTATAAAACGAGTGAATTTTTTCCGTCAAAGGATGAGTTGAAAGAAAAATTTTTCTCGGAGATGAAAGACAATATACTGAAGTTTATGTCTCAATACAAGGGATTTTGAAAAACTGTTTTTTATTTCCAAATTATCCTTGACAACAATTTTGCTATGTGGTAATTGAGTTCCCCAAGATTGGAGCTGTCTGAAGTTGTTACTGAACTTGTTTTTGGAGCTGTTATTTCAGAGTTGTTTCCTGAGTGAAGTGAAAGTTGTTGGTTGGTTGGTTGGTTGATATTCGCTCAAATTTGATTTTTCAGAAAATTTGAAGTAAAATACTTATTTAAACTTTTCATCTTTAGATATATAAATTAAGGCTGTAAACATGGATGATCAAATAGGCTATATATCAATCCTCCTCTTCTTTTTTGTCCTTATCTTTATGGGGCTCGTCTTTCTCGCCCTGTCGTCATTCGTAGGGAAAAAAGACCGCACCGGCAGCAAGCTCGATACCTACGAGTGCGGAAAGGATCCCGTAGGTCCGGGTTGGAGAAGGTACAACGTGATGTACTTCGCCGTTGCCATTGCGTTCTTGCTTTTCGATGTGGAAATGATCTTTCTCTATCCGACGGCCGTGATCTTCAGGGATATCGGTCTGTGGGGTTTCATAGAGATGGTCGTTTTTGTCGCAATACTTTTTGCGGGATTTATATATTTAATAAGGCAGGGTCTAATTGACTTCGCCAGGGGAATAAAAAAGCAGAAATGAAGTCAGCAAAAAAGAAACCGCCCGAAATGCAGGTCTATCTCGGTCCCGTTGATAAAGTTATGCGATGGGCGCAAAAAAGCGCCCTCTGGCCGCTGCCTTTCGGGACTGCCTGCTGCGCCGTGGAGTTCATGGCCTCCGTTGCCTCCCACTTCGATATGTCGAGGTTCGGCGCTGAGCTCGTCAGGTTCTCGCCTCGCCAGGCGGATATGATGATAGTTGCAGGAACGATAACAAACAAGCAGGCCGCAATATTGAGGAGAATTTACGAGCAGATGGCCAAGCCTAACTGGGTGATAGCCATGGGAGCGTGCACCGTATCCGGCGGGCTTTTTAAAAGCTACAGCGTGCTCCAGGGAATAGACAAGATCATCCCCGTGGACGTCTATATACCGGGATGTCCGCCCAGGCCGGAGGCCCTTCTCTACGGCTTCATGAAGCTCCAGGAGAAGATCGAAAAAGGGCTGTAGGGGGGAAAGGATAGAGGGATGGAAAAGATTGGGGGCGGGGTGGGGTGATTTTTTGTTTGGGGGAGAAGGACAATTAATGGGGGAATGCAGTAATCAGGGGGATGTAAACTAAAAACTATTGGATTTCGATCCATCCGGTTCAACCATGAAATACGAAGACATACTAAAAAAGCTTAAAGGCAAATTCGTCAAGGAGATACTGGGAGACTCCCAGTTCAGGGGGGAGCTTACGATAAAGGTCGATGCCGCGGCAGTGGATGAAATCTTGAAGTTCATGAAGGACGACAAAAATCTGTCCTTCAACTTCCTCTCCGACGTGACTGCGGTCGATTTCGTAAAGGACAGGGGCGTCTTCGAGGTTGTGTACCACCTCCTCTCGATGAAAAACAACGTTCGGGTGAGGTTTAAGGCCGAGGTCCCCGCCGAAAACCCAGAGCTCCCCACGGCGACGTCCGTGTTTAAGGGCGCCAACTGGTTCGAGCGGGAGACATACGATATGTTCGGGATCAAGTTTACCGGCCATCCCGATCTTCGCAGAATAATGAACCCGGATAATTTCCCCGGACATCCCCTTCGCAAGGACTTCGACGTGGCGCCAAAGGACGATTACTGCCCCGTCCCGGTGATAAAGCCGGATAATTGATTGAATATTTGATTAATTGGATAATTGGTTATAGGATAATTGGTTAATATTGTAATAATATGACTGAAAAGACCATAATGAAATTTAGAGATGATCCGAAGGATGACCTGATCCCCATAAATATCGGGCCGTCCCATCCGGCCGTTCACGGCACGCTCCCCATCTACGCAAAGCTGGACGGGGAGATAATCGCCGAGGCCGACGTCGAGATAGGCTATCTCCACAGGGGCTTTGAAAAGCTAGCGGAGGGTCTCACGTATCATCAATTCATCCCCTTTACGGACAGGCTGAACTACGTCTCCACGTTCATAAACAATCAGGGTTACGCCGAGGCAGTAGAGAAGCTCTTGGACATCAAGGTCCCGGAGCGCGCCCAGTATATCCGGGTTATGCTCTCCGAGGTCTCGAGGATCATGGATCACATAACGTGCCTCGGCCCGAATATGGTGGACACAGGCGCCCTTACAGTATACTGGTATCTGTTCAGGGTCAGGGAGGAGCTTTACAAGCTCTGCGAGATGGCGAGCGGGGGCAGGATGACCACCAGCTATACGCGAATTGGCGGACTCGTCAGGGATCTGCCGGAGGGCTTCGAAGAAGCCGCTAGGGATATACTCAAGGGGCTTCCCGTAGCCATCACCGATACGGAAAAGCTCATCAAGAAAAACAGGATATTCCTCGACCGATCGGTGGGAGTCGGCGAGATAAGCGCCGATGACGCGATCGACTGGGGATTCTCCGGCCCGAACCTTAGGGCCTGCGGCGTGGCAAGGGACATAAGAAAAGACGAACCGTACGCCGTATACAACGATCTCGAATTCGACATCCCTGTGGGGAACAGGGGAGATTACTACGACAGGACTTTCGTAAGAATCGAGGAGATGAGACAGTCGATGAGAATCATCCTTCAGATACTCGATAAGCTCCCGGAAGGCCCCGTCAATATCGACGACCCGAAGATAATCCTCCCCCCGAAAGAGGAGGTATACGACTCCATGGAGGGTCTCATCCATCACTTCATGTTCTTCATAGAGGGGATGGAAGAGATGCCCGAGGGGGAGATCTACCACGCAGTGGAGGGAGCAAACGGCGAGCTCGGCTTTTACATCGTAAGCGACGGCGACAAAAATCCGTACAGACTTCATGTAAGGAGCCCCTGTTTTGCATATTACCAGGCCTTCCCGTCGATGATAACCGGCAAATTGCTGGCCGATGCGGTCGTCACCCTGGGAAGCCTAAACGTGGTTGCGGGCGAGCTGGACAGATAGGACGAGCCGGATAGACAGGACGTGCTGGATAGGAGTAAAAGGTGGGAAAGTTATCAGATACATCGATAAATAAGATAAAAGAGATATCCAGGAGGTATCCCACTTCGGAGTCCGCCCTCCTGCCGGCCCTCTACGTCGCCCAGCGGGAGAAGGGGTGGCTCGCCAAGGAGATCATGGACGAGGTTGCGGACGCCCTCGATCTCCCGAGGGTGAGGGTCTACGGCGTCGCCACCTTCTACACCATGTACTACAAAAAGCCGATGGGAAAGTACGTCATCCAGGTCTGCACCAACGTTTCCTGCATGATAAACGGCGGGGAGGAGATCTTCGGGCACCTCAAGAAGAAATTCGGCATAAAAAGCGGCGAGACCACAGGAGACGGGCTCTTCTCGATCCTCGAGGTGGAGTGCCTCGGAAACTGCGGCAACGCACCGGTCATGCAGGTAAACGAGGATTTCTACGAGAACCTGACGATAGAGGCGGTTGACGAGATCATAGACAGCCTGAAGAAGAAAAAGTGAGTGGGGGTCGGGGGTTCGGTCGAGATTGGCCGTGCATAATATCAGAAATGTTGGGGTGGGTAACGGGGAAGGAAAAATGTGGGGGGGGGGAAGAAATGGCGATATATAAAGACAAAGACGGCATAATAGAAAAGCTGTCAACAGGTTGAAGATAAAAGGGATAAATCAAATTTCGGATAAAGTGAAATGACCGAGTCAGTCCTTCTCAGCAGGGTGGAGTTGGAAGACTCCCACACGCTTACCGTTTACGAGAAAAACGGCGGGTATGAGGCGTTGAAAAAAGTTCTCGGCAAGGTCGACCCGGAGGAGCTTGTCGAAGAGGTAAAAAGCTCGAGGCTCCGGGGAAGGGGCGGTGCGGGATTTCCCGCGGGCGTCAAGTGGGGATTCGTAGATAAAAACTCCCCCAAACCGAAATACCTCGCCTGCAACGCGGACGAGGGCGAGCCGGGAACCTTCAAGGATCGACTCCTGATCATCAAGGACCCTCACCAGCTTATCGAGGGGATAATAATCTCGTCCTATGCCATAGGGGTGGCTACGGCGTTTATCTACATCAGGGGGGAATATCACAACGAGGCCGATATCCTCGAGGGAGCGATAGACGAGGCGTACAAGGCCGGGTACCTCGGCAAGAACATCCTCGGAAGAGGGTTCAGCCTCGAGCTGATACTTCACAGGGGAGCAGGCTCGTACGTCTGCGGGGACGAGACGGCCCTAATGGAGTCGATCGAGGGGCACAGGGGAAACCCGAGGCTCAAGCCGCCGTTTCCCGCCGCCGTGGGACTGTACGAAGGCCCAACGGTCATAAACAACGTGGAGACTCTGAGCGCCGTCCCATACATCGTAAATAAGGGCGCCGATGCGTACACCGCCGTGGGCACAAAGGAGAGCGCCGGGACAAAGCTCTTCTGCGTCAGCGGTAACGTCAACAAGCCGGGAGTCTACGAGCTTCCCCTCGGATTTCCAATGAAGAAGCTGATCTACGAGGTATGCGGGGGAATATCGGGCGGGAGAAAGCTTAAAGGCGTCATCCCCGGCGGATCGTCCACGCCTATCCTCCTGCCCGAAGAGATCGAAGACCTCGAACTTGCCTACGAAAGCTCAAAGCCGGGCGGCTTCATGCTGGGGTCGGGAGCGGTCATAGTGATAGACGAGAGATGGTGCATGGTAAAGATAGCAGCAAGGCTTGCCAAGTTCTACGCCCACGAGTCGTGCGGCCAGTGTACCCCCTGCCGGGAGGGCACCACCTGGACTTACAAGATACTCAAGAGGATAGAGGAGGGAAATGGAAGGAAGGGGGATCCGGAGCTGCTTCTCGATATCCAGGACAACATATTGGGAAAGACCCTCTGCCCCCTGGGCGACGCCGCGGCCATGCCCATCATTGCCATCGTGGAGAAGTTCAGGGAGGAATTCGACAGGCATATAGAGGAGGCCCGCTGCCCCTTTTAGCCTAGTAGCTGGCGGGGAAGAAGGGGGGAGGAATTTTTGATCAAGGGGCTTGGTTAATAGTAAGCAATTAAACTAATTAAAATTCCATATACATTGAGTTCAGGGACGAGTAAAAGAGTATGGTAAACCTGACAATAGATGATAAAAAGCTGACCGTCGAAGAGGGCACGACCATCCTGAACGCCGCCCTCCAAAACGGCATCGATATTCCCCACCTTTGCTACCATCCTAATCTCAAGATAAGGGGGACATGCCGTATCTGTCTCGTCGAGATAGAGGGGATGCGAAAGCTCGAGACGGCGTGCTCCACCATAGTCAAGGATGGGATGGAAGTCCACACAAGGTCGGAGAGAGTGGAAAAGGCGAGGCGCGGGGTGATCGAGTTCCTCCTGATAAACCACCCCCTCAACTGTCCGGTCTGCGATCAAGCGGGGGACTGCGACCTCCAGAGATATTCCAGGAGGTACGGCCGGGAGCACAGCAGATATGGGGAAGACAAGAGGGACTTCCCTAAACACGATATAGGCGGCGGGCTGATCAGAAACATGAACCTCTGCATCGCATGTACCCGCTGCGTCAGATTCGCGCGGGACATCCTCGGAATCGAGGAGTACGGCATTTTCTTCAGGGGAAACGATCAGCAGGTCGGAATATATCAGGGGGGGGAGCTCAAAAACGCAATGCAGGGATGCATGGTCGATGTCTGTCCCGTGGGCGCCCTTACCAGCAAGGACTTCCGCTTCAAAAAGAGGGTCTGGTTCCTGGACCCCAAGCCCTCCGTATGCCAGAGGTGCGCCACGGGATGCAACACCTTCATCGAGGTGGAAGACAACGTCATATACCGCATCTCCCCAAGGGAAAACCAGGACGTAAACGACATATGGATGTGCGACATCGGAAGGATGACGTATCACGACATGGACGACGTGGAGCCGGTCACGTTTCCGATGATGAAGAGCGGTGACCAGTTCTTCGAACTTTCCTGGGAGAGGGCGCTCGAGGAGCTGGCATCTGAGATTAGGGAGAGGGGAGAAAAGGGCGGCTTCGCCCTCGTCATAGGCACCGGGGCTTCCGTGGAGGATATGGCATCGGCGCTGCTTGCCGCGGACGGAAACATAGGGGAGGAGAGGATTACCTTTGTAACAAGAGTCGAAGACATAACTAAAGAGAAGGCGGCCGGAAACTTCCTCATCAGCGAGGACTTTTCGCCCAACACGGCGGGCGCAAAGAAGCTCGGCATAAGCGATAAGGTGAAAAAGATCGAGGACGGGATAAACTCGAAGGATATAACCGGCATTCTCTTTCTCGGGTGCGAGATATTCGAGGCGGGCCTGCCGGACGCGCTGGATCTGAAAAAGGTGAAATTTACAGCCGTGATTACGGACCGGCTGACCACGGAGATAAAGAAGAGCGCCGAAATAGTAATTCCGGCGCCCCACTGGAGCCGGAAGTCGGGGACTTTCATAAACTCGAAGGGAATTCTCCAGAGGATAGAGGCGGCGGTGAAGCCGCAGATGGGCGTCATCCCCCTCACAAAGGTCTTCGCAGACCTTGCGGCGGCCATAGACAAGACCTCTGCGGATTACGACAGTTTCTATAAAGAGGTGGAGAAAAGGGTCGGTTGATCTGTGGTTCGGGGCTGGAGTCGGGGGGGGGGAGGGAATATTTAAGGGGGGGGTAGGGAAGAGGGGGTATTTTTAATAGATGGGGAGATTGGGGTAAAAGAGTGGGGGGAAGAGATATAAAGCTGGATAGATGGGAAAGGCTGGATGGATGGGAAAGGATAAGCGGGGAAAAGAAATGCGGGAAAGACATAAACGGGAAAGACAATAATATAGCAGTAAAATCAGAAGGATGGAATAGGTAAAGGATACATAAAGGACACATAAAGATATGGCCTCCTTTGACATAATAGACATCTTAATACTGACCGCGGCGGCGCTGGCAAAAATCGTGGTCATCCTGACCCTTACCCTCGGGATGGTTCCGATTTTGACGTGGCTCGAGAGGAGGGGCGCGGGCTTCATCCAGGACAGGCTCGGGCCGAACAGGACAAATATCTTCGGAATAACGCTCTTCGGGCTGATACAGCCGCTGGCGGACGCCGTAAAGCTCATCTTCAAGGAGGACGTTCAGCCCAGAAACGCCGACAAGTTCCTCTTCAACTTCGCCCCGATGCTGATAGTCTTCGGCGTAATAGCGACGTTTTCCGTAATCCCCTTCGGACCCGATATCACGATCGAGCTGATCGGCAGGGAGCCGTTGACGATTCCCCTCCAGCTTGCCGATATAAATGCGGGTGTGGTATTCGTGCTGGCGTTCTCTTCCTTCGCCACGTACGCCATACTCCTGGGGGGGTGGGCGTCCAACAACAAGTACTCGATCCTCGGCGCACTGAGAAGCTCCGCCCAGATGATAAGCTACGAGGTGACGATGGGACTTTCCCTCATCGGGCTCTTCATGATGTTTCAGACCGTGTCGATAAACGAGATAGTGGTCCAGCAGGGTCAATTCCTCTGGGGGATCGTCTGGCAGCCGATAGGATTTATCCTCTTTCTCATCTCGGCGATGATCGAGTCGAACAGGGTCCCCTTCGACATGCCGGAGGCGGACTCGGAGATAGTCGCGGGATACCACACCGAGTACAGCTCCATGAAGTTCGCCATGTATTTCATGGGCGAGTACGCGGCGATGGTGGTTCTCTCGGCGCTTATCGTCACCCTCTTTCTTGGGGGGTGGCAGCTTCCCTTTATCGATATCACCCAGTTCATCAAGAACCAGTATATATGCGCACTGATAGGCTTTGCGGTCTTCTTTGGAAAGGTCTTTTTCTTCCTCTGGTTTTTCGTATGGGTAAGGTGGACATTTCCCAGGTTCAGGTTCGATCAGATCATGCGTCTCGGCTGGAAGGTCTTGTTCCCGTTAGGGCTCGCAAACCTCCTTGTAACGGCCCTCTTTGTGCTGCTGTTCTGGGATAAGGTAGAAAGCTTTTTTAAGAATATCTCGATTTTTGCCGGATAGTGATGAAAAGAAATATTATAAATATAAGCCGTTCCAGAAATATGACCCTTTGGGAGAGGCTGTATCTTCCGGAGGCTATAAGGGGCCTTTACACCACCCTGAGACACGTCTTTATGAAAAAGGCCACAATAGAGTATCCAGACGAGGAGATGCCTATCCACGAGAATTTCAGGGCGCTCCACAGGCTCAATACGGATGAAAACGGAAACGTCCTCTGCGTGGCGTGTATGCTGTGCGCCACGGTGTGCCCGGCCAACTGCATAACGATCGTGGCGGGGGAGTCTGACGACCCAAACGTGGAAAAATATCCAGTCTCCTATGAGATCGACATAGCGAGATGCATATTCTGCGGACTTTGCGAGGAGGCCTGCCCCAAGGCGGCGATAGAGCTGACCACGAACTACAAGCTGGCGGAATACTACAGGACGAATCTGAGATACGACAAGGAGCTCCTCTCAAAGACACCAATCACCAGGAGGAAGAAGGAATGATCGAAGCGATTATCTTTTACCCGACAGCAGTCCTGATCGTCGTCTTTTCCCTCATGGTGGTACTGCACAAAAGTCCGATGAGATCGGCGTTGTTTCTTCTGGGGACGCTTTTTTTCATGGCGTTTCTCTTTGTGCTCCTTTCTGCCCATTTTGTGGCGGTTATCCAGGTCCTCGTTTACGCGGGCGGGATTGTGGTCCTCATCCTCTTTTCGATCATGCTGCTGAACCTGAAAAAGGACGAGGCGGAATATAAGCATATCTTCACCGGAAAGCTCATTTCCCTGGGGGTAAGCGGACTTCTCTTCCTTATATTAGCGATAGTATTTTTTACGATATATCCCGGATTCTCCGGCGAGCTTCCGGCGGAATTCGGAACGATACGAGAGGTGGGAAGGCTCATGATAACAGACTATGTCTTCGCCTTCGAGGCGATATCCCTTCTCGTAATAGCATCTCTGGTTGCGGCCGTGGTTCTGGTCAGGGGATTGACTCACAAACCTCAAGGGGGTGGAGATTGATGATTACTACGACTCACTATCTAATCCTTGCGGCGATAGTCTTCGCCATCGGTGCCTTCGGCGTCCTGACAAGGAGAAACCTCCTTGTAATGCTCATGAGCGTGGAACTGATGCTGAACTCCGCAAACCTGACTTTCGTTGCCTTCGCCAGGAATCTGGGCGACATGGGCGGCCACATCTTCCCGATATTCATCATGACCGTGGCGGCGTGTGAGGTGGCCGTGGGCCTTGCCATAATAGTAACGATATTCAGATTGGGCGATACATCTGATGTTCTCGATTTAACCTTCATGAAGGACATAAAGAGTGGATAACGTTATCTGGATTATACCGCTCCTACCTCTTGCAGGATTTCTTATAAACGGACTTGGAGGCAGGAGGCTACCGGACTGGCTTGTCTCCCTTGTCGGGGTTTCTCTGCCCGTTGCCTCTTTTGTCCTCTCCGTCTGGGCCTTTCTTAAGCTTCTGAAGCTGGGAGAGGGGGCCGAAGTCACCTGCACACTCTATACCTGGATTTTCTCGGGCGATTTTCAGGTCTCCCTCGCCTTTTTGCTGGATCCCCTCTCGGCTGTGATGGCTCTTGTGGTAAGCGGAGTCGGATCGGCGATCCACCTCTATTCCGTCGGCTACATGCACGACGACAAGAGCTTCGCGAGGTATTTCTCTTTTCTCAACCTCTTTCTCTTCTCCATGCTCGTCCTTGTACTGGCGGAGGATCTGGTGCTTCTGTTTCTGGGCTGGGAGGGCGTGGGCTTGTGCTCGTACCTCCTGATAGGCTTCTGGTTTGACGACATGGAGAAAGCCAAGGCGGGAAAGAAGGCCTTTATAGTCAACAGGATCGGGGACTTCGGCTTCTTCATCGGGATGGCCCTAATCGTTTTAACCATAGGGACGCTTAACGTTCCGGGGATGAAGGAGATTTTAGAGAGCAACCCGGGAGTGATCACGACTGGGATGGCGACGGCAATAACGCTGTTCCTATTCGTGGGCGCCACCGGAAAGTCCGCCCAGATTCCCCTCTACGTGTGGCTCCCTGACGCAATGGCAGGCCCGACGCCGGTCAGCGCCTTGATCCACGCCGCCACGATGGTGACCGCCGGCGTCTACATGATAGCGAGGCTGAACTTCCTATACGTCCTGGCCCCCACGACCATGATAATCGTGGCCCTGATAGGCTCGCTGACCGCCCTTTACGCGGCCACAATAGGTATAGCGCAAAACGACATAAAGAAGGTCCTCGCATATTCGACCATAAGCCAATTGGGCTACATGTTCACGGCGGTGGGCGTAGGCGCATTCGCCTCAGGGATATTCCATCTGATGACACACGCCTTTTTCAAGGCCCTTCTCTTTCTGGGGGCCGGAAGCGTAATCCACGCCATGTCTGGCGAGCAGGACATCAGAAAGATGGGCGGCCTCAGGGAAAAGATGCCGGTGACCTTCTGGACGTTTCTGATAGCCACACTGGCGATATCGGGGATACCGCCACTCGCCGGGTTCTTCAGCAAGGATGAGATACTCTGGAAGGCCTTCAGCACCCACCTGGGGGGGATAGGAGTACTCTTTTGGGCGCTGGGATTAGTCGCGGCGGTGGTAACGGCCTTTTACATGTTCAGGCTCTTTTTCATGGCCTTTACCGGTGAGTCGAGGGCGAGCGAGGATGTGAAAAAGCATATCCACGAGTCGCCTGTCTCGATGAGCTCTGTGCTGATCCTTCTGGGGATACTCTCCGCAGTCGGGGGTTTCATCGGGGTGCCGGAGCTCCTCGGCGGTCACAACACCTTCGAGAGGTTCCTGGAACCGGTGCTGCCACACCTCGGGTCGCGTTTTTCCGAGCACGACGCCCACCTCTGGGAGATCGTCCTCCTTGCGCTGTCCCTTGTCGCCGCGGCGACAGGAATATTTCTGGCCTACGTCATGTACGTCAAGAAGACCGATATACCAAAGAATTTCGCCAAGAACTATAAGGCTATATACCAGCTCGTCTACGACAAGTACAGAATAGACGAGCTCTACGACCGGGTGTTTATAAGGCCGTTCTTCGCCCTCGGGAGGATATTCTCCGGCGTTGTAGACCTCTGGATAATTGACGGCATCGTAAGGCTTGTGACGGCAATGACGGCGGGATTGGGACGGGCATTCAACGTCTCCCAGGCAGGGGACGTCAGGGTATACGGCAGGGTCTTGCTGGGAGGCCTTTTATTAATATTGATTATAGTTGTCTTCGGGAGGGTATAGAGTGGACTTGCCCATTCTTTCAGTAATCATATTTTTACCCCTTTTGGGCGCACTGTTTGTCTCCATCCTGCCGAAGAAGGGCGTGAGACTCCTCAAATGGAGTGCGATGCTCTTCATGCTGATAAACCTGGCCCTCTCAATATATCTTTTCATCCTCTTTGGCGGAAAAGATATTATGTTCGTGGAGAGGGTGTCGTGGATAGAGTCGCTGGGGATAGACTATTTTCTCGGCGTCGACGCCCTGAACGTATTAATGATATTGATGACTGCGCTCCTCTTTCCGATTGCCCTGATCGCCGGTTGGGAGAGAATAGGTTTGAAAGGGGAGAGCGCCAAGCTTTACATGGCGCTCCTGTTGGGTCTGGAGTCCGCCCTAGTTGGCGCATACGCCGCCCTCGATATCTTTCTTTTCTACATCTTCTACGAGGCGATGTTAATCCCGATGTACTTCATCATTGGGCTGTTTGGCGGCGAGCGCCGTATCTACGCTACGACGAGGTTCGTGATATACACCATAATCGGAAGCCTACTGATGCTGGTGGCGATCCTCGTGATTTTTTTCAAGCACTATGCGACGGCGGGCGTCTTCACGGGGGACATCATCGCCCTCTCGGCGGTTTCATTCGCCCCGGGGGTGAAGGTCTTCCTCTTCTTCGCCTTTGTGATCGCCTTCGGGATAAAGTCGCCACTGTGGCCCCTCCACTCGTGGATGCCGGACGCCTACGTCCAGTCGCCTTCCTCCGGGAGCGTCCTTATTGCGGGCCTCATGTCTAAGGTGGGTATATACGGATTTATCAGGTTCGCCATTCCCCTCTTTCACGACCTCGGGGAGGCCTACGCCCCCCTCGTCATGGCGCTGGCGGCGGTCGCCGTTATCTACGGTGCGATGATAGCAACGGTCCAGAAGGAGCTCAAGAGGATGGTCGCCTTCTTTAGCTTCTCCCACGTGGGGATGATCCTCATCGGCCTATTTTCGATGAACACCAACGGGGTTGAGGGGGCAGTCCTCCAGATGGCGAACCACGCCATCATAGTGTCGGCCCTCTTTATCATAGTCGGAATCATGGCCGACAGGAGAGACACGACCGAGATCGCGGATTTCGGCGGTATCGGAAGCGTTGTCCCGAAGCTCTCCACCCTGTTCATGGTGACGATCCTGGCGGCTGTGGGCCTTCCGGGGTTGAACGGATTTGTGGCGGAGCTTCTGATTATTTTTGGCGCTTTTAAGAGCAGCCTCGTCTTCGGCATACTCGTGGCGTCGGGGGCGCTACTCGGCGCGATATGCATGCTGTGGATGTACGAGAGGGTCTTCTTCGGGAAGGTGACCAAGAAGACTAACTCCAGCATCAAAGACCTCTCGGCAAGGGAGCTTCTGGCACTGATCCCCCTGATAGTCCTGATGGTCTGGATAGGCCTTTTCCCAGGATATTTTTTGAACAAGATAGGCCCAGGCGTTGAAAGATATACGAAAGATTTCTCCGCTTATTCCGAAGCGGTTGTGACGAGCGATTTCGAGTCGCCCCCCATTTTAACAGAAGAAACGACGTCCGACAATAACGAATCGGAAATCCCCGACTCAGGAGGCTTACAGTAATGGAGATTGTTATGCCCGATATTCAGCTTCTGGCCCTGGCACCGGAGATAATCCTTATAATCGTTGCATTTCTGATGCTTTTTTTCGGCCCCCTCGTGGGCGGGCCGAATACAAAGGGCGGACCGAAGGTCGGTGGAATTGTAAGCCTCGTTGCGCTGACGGGGGCCTTTCTGATAAACCTTTATATCGGCCAGGACGAGATAGTCACACTGGGGGGGATGATCGTAAAGGACGCCTTCAGCCTCTACTTCAACGCCCTTGTCATAATCGCCGCGGCGTTTTCCATTATCATATCCTTCGGATACATAAACAGATTCGGAATCAAAGAGGGGGAGTTTTACCTCCTGATACTCTTCTCCACGGTCGGGATGATGCTGATGGGGTCTTCCGCCGACCTCCTCTCCATCTTCATAGCCCTAGAGCTTATGTCTATCCCGATATATGTCCTCGTCGGGTTCAGGAAGGAGAACCTGAGGGCCAGGGAGGCGTCCTTCAAGTACTTCATATTGGGGGCTATCTCGTCCGGTATCTTCGTCTACGGCGCCGCACTGGTCTACGGGAGCCTCGGCACGACGAACCTTACAGCGATGGCGGAAGCTCTCGGTTCAAATATCAGCCCCGTCTTCCTCTTGGGATCGGCCTTCATTATCTCAGGCTTCCTCTTTAAAATCTCCGCCGTCCCGTTCCACATGTGGACCCCGGACGTCTACGAGGGGGCGAACCTCCCCATAACGGCATATATGTCCGTCGGGGTCAAGGCGGCGGCGTTCTCCGCATTTTTGAGATTTGCCGTAGTAGACCTCGCAAACACGGGGGATTCGTGGGTATTGGCGATAGGCTTTGTTGCCGTTGCCACAATGTCCCTCGGAAACACGGCTGCGTTGGCCCAGAAAAACCTGAAGAGACTTCTGGCATACTCGTCCATCGCCCACGTAGGATATATCCTGGTGGCCTTAGTCGCGGGTAGCGAGTACGGGATTTCATCAATCCTCTTCTATCTCTTTATCTATATAGTGGTAAATCTCGGGATATTCTCCCTCTTGGTTTACTTCTCGAAGGACGGCAAAGAGTGCGAGACGATGGACGACCTGGCAGGGTTCGGCTACGCCCACCCGCTCATGGCGGTATGCATGGGGATATTCCTCTTTTCCCTCGCGGGAATACCGCCCACCGGCGGATTCATGGGGAAGCTATTTCTTTTCATAGCCGCCGTCAAGGGGGGGTATGTCGGCCTTGTTATTGTAGCCGTTATAGCAAGCGGCGTGAGCGTCTACTACTATCTCAAGGTCATGATGGCCATGTTTGAAAAGGGGAAGGACAAGGCCCAAAAGATAAAGAATCCCGCTGCGGCCTTCGTGGTTGTCCTCGCCGCAATAATCACCCTCTACCTCGGAGTGATGCCCGGACACTTCATGGAGCTCGCCAGGATTTGCGCCGCCGCCCTATTCTAACGGCAGGGGGGGGTGGGCAAGTATGTTTTGATAGGGGGATCGGGTAATTTTAGCGAAGGGGGCAGGGAAATATTTATCACAGGGTGGGCAGGAATTTTTTTTAGCAGGGGGGTCGGGGAATTTTGACTTAGGGAGGCTGAAAATTTTATTGCATGGGGGGGTTGGGGAATTTTGTCACGGGGGGTATGGAAATATTATAGTTAGGGCGGGGACTAAAGTGTTTTATCCCGTCAATCCCACAGGAGCCCGAAAGGGCGTTTTTATTTTGTGCGGCTTGAAGAAAGAGGGAGCTTGCCAACGCGTTAGGGCGGACATAGAAATTATTAATGAAATATATATCGGCCAGCTTTTTTCGGGCCTCTTTATTTATACCCCACTTTTTGAAATCCTCATAGATAACCTGATCAAAGACAAAGTCATTTTTAGGGGATCGTATCTGCAATGATCTTTCAAAGCCTTTGTCCTTAAACATTTTAAGAACTCCTTATTATGCTCCATTTCATCTCCAATATCCTGCCCCTATTTCTCATTTTTCTCCTGACGGGAGCCATAATGGGGCTCAACGCCGGCTTCATAGGGGGCGGTGGTGGCATCTATGCGGTCCCGATACTGATATACACGTTTACCCTCCTTGGATATTCCGAAGAAAACGTGGGGCACCTGGCAGTGGGGACGAGCCTTGCCGTTATTTCCACGGCGGCGCTGTCAAGCTCGATAGTCCACATTAAAAAAGGGGTAATATATCGAAACGTCATTGTCGCCATGACCGCCTTCGGAGCCGTGGGAGCGTGGATCGGGGGGTCCGTCTCCGTCTCAATAGATGTTGCTCTCTTCAAGAGGATATTCGCAGTGGTGATGATAATCGTGGGGTTGAGGTTTTACTTCGGAGATAAGGGCACAAAAGGGACGATCGCAGGCAGTGAAAACGGCACGGATGGAAAACCGAGGGAGATAAGCCTAAGAATTCTCGTTATCTCCGGGATTTCTGGCTTTCTCGCAGGCTTCTTTTCATCTTTTTTCGGCATAGGGGGAGGAATTGTGATGCTCCCGGCGACACTATTTCTCCTTCGTTTCTGCGCGGTTGAGGCGATAGCCCATTCGTCGTGCACAACGATGATAAACGCCCTCTTCGGCGCGCTGGTGCACATCTACCACGGTTTGGGAGTGGAGGGACTTCCCCCGTTTTCGCTGGGCTACGTAAACTACGCCGCCGCAGTATCGATGATAATCTCAGGCACCTTGGCATCGAGGTGGGCGGCGAAGAGGATTCACAAGGTCGATCACGCGAAGCTATTTAAGATAATCACCGTCGTCATAATCGTTGCGGCCGTAGTTATGCTGATAGGTGTTTAAAAAAGAGAGCTGTAATTCAACATTCAACTTGACCGGATGGTGAACATTATATAATATTGACCTTTGAAATCATTTCAGAGAGGGAGCATGAAAAGAGATAGGACGTCCATAGTGATCATGGCGGCGGGGATGGGCTCCCGCTATGGGGGTCTCAAGCAGCTCGATCCGGTCGGCCCCAACGGGGAGCTTCTGATCCACTACACCCTGTACGACGCCCATAACTCCGGATTTGACAAGGCGGTCTTCGTGATCCGCCGTGAGTTCGAGGATGAGTTCAAGGAAATGGTCTCGAGATTCATGCCGTCCGAGATGGAGGCAGTTTATGCCTATCAGGGGTTGGAGGGTCTCCCCGAGGGGAGGAAGAAGCCCTGGGGCACGGGACACGCCGTCTTTGTTTGCAGGGACTTGATAGATGAGCCATTCGGCGTGGTCAACGCCGACGACTTCTACGGGAGGAGCTCGTTCAAGGCGCTGAACGAGTTCCTGAGGTCGAGCGAGTGCAATGAAAGTACTTATTCAATGGTGGGCTACCTTCTTAAAAACACCGTCAGCCCCCACGGAGCGGTAACGAGGGGCATATCCAACGTAACCGATTCTTGGTTAGTAACGATTGAAGAGACGAGGGGGATAGAGATAAGGGACGGTAGTATAGGATTTGAGAGAGAAGGCGTATGGGAAAAGCTCGATCCGTTGACCGCGGTCTCTATGAACTTCTGGGGATTCGATCCCTATATCTTTGAGCATATAGAAAGGGAGCTTTCCCTGTTTCTTAAGGAAAACAAGAACGACCAGAAGGCGGAGTTTCTGATCCCAAACGTGGTGGCCTCCCTCGTCGAGAACAAAAGGGCTAGGGTAAAGGTCATAGACACCGAGGAGGTCTGGTTCGGTATGACCCACCCCGAGGACAGGGAGATAGTGATGGGAGAGATAAGGAGCATGATAGGCGAAGGGGTGTACCCCAAGAAGTTGAAATAGTGATTTTGGGATCGGAGACGGGGGTGCCGGGGATTTTTGTTTCAGGCTAATGGATAAATGAGGCGTTTTGAGGGGGGACAAAACGGACTCTCTGTTTGACACGGCCGATAGATTTTCCCTTGACGGGGAGATCGTAAATGTGGTTCCCCACAAGGTCGGCCACATAAACGACACCTACATCGTGGAGACAAAACCGGCTTCAGCTGGGAGCGGTTTTATTAAATATGTCCTCCAGAGGGTAAACAGGAGGGTCTTCCCCGAGCCGAAGCCCCTGATTGACAACATAAAGAGGGTCACCGAGAGGATAAGGGAGAGGGTGAAGGATAGGGGAGGCGATCCGACAAGGGAGGTCTTGACCCTTACCGACACAAAAAACGGGAACCACTTCCACGTTGACGATCTGGGGGAGTTCTGGAGGTGTTATCTCCACATAGACGGGCTTACCGTGGATTTTGTGAAAAGCGACGAAAGCGGAATAGGAATGGCCTATGAAGCGTCGTCGGCCTTCGGCCGCTTCCAGGAGGACCTGAAGGATATCGATATATCGAAGATAAACGTCACGATAAAGGACTTTCACAACACACCTCTCAGGTTCGATAGTTTTTTGAAGTCGGTGAAAGACGATCCCCACGGGAGGTGTGAGGGGGTAAAAGACGAGATAGAGTTCTGTCTTGAGAGGGAGGGGCTGAAGGGCGCCATTACAGACATACTGGATTCGGGGGATATACCGATAAGGGTGACCCACAACGACACGAAGATAAATAACGTCATCTTCGAGGGAGGAATGGGGTCGCTTCCCCGGGCGCTCTGCGTCATAGACCTGGACACCGTAATGCCCGGATCGCTCCTCTACGATTTTGGGGATCAGGTAAGGACGACAACAAGCTCCTCCGCCGAGGACGAGCCGGACCTTGAAAAAATTGCCTTCGATCTCGGGCTCTTCGAGGCGCTGGTCAGGGGGTACCTCGAGGCCTGCTCCGGGTTCATCACGGGTGAAGAGAGGAGGCTTCTCCCCGTCTGCGGCAGGGTAATAACGTTCGAGACCGGCCTGAGGTTTCTGACCGATTACCTGATGGGCGATAAGTACTTCAAGATCGAGAGGGCGGGTCAAAACCTCGACAGGGCAAGAACTCAGTTCAGGCTTGTAAGCTTGATGGAGGAGCTGGAGAGGGAGATGGAGGCCGTAGTCAGGAGGTATTGATCGGTCGGTTGATATTTGATTGGACCGTCTTTATGTGCGGCTTCTTTTCCGTAGTGTTAAATTCGTTTATGATCAAGATTAATGGAGGCGTTATGACTATAGAACGTCTTGATAAAAGATGGGGGGCGGTAAATTTTATCGCTATATTTGCAATTCTCGCTGTTTTCCTCTTTGCCTATACCGGCTACTGCGAGGAGGGTGGCTGGGTAAAAATCGAGGGGGGATCAAGTAACTTTCGGGATGTGGGGGGATACAAGACGGACGGCGGAGAGGTAAGGTCGGGGGTTCTCTATCGATCAGGCGATATCTCCGGGATAGGGCCGGCCGGAGTGAAGAAGCTTGTGGAGATGGGCGTGGTTACCGTTGTCGATCTCAGGGACGGGGCCAGAGATGTTCGGATGGAAAAACTCCTTGCAGAGGCGGGAATAAGGGTCGTTAAGCTCCCCATGAAGAGGGACAACCTGAGTGACAAGGCGGAGTTCTACAGGAGGATAATCGTCCTTAGCAGAAAATCCCTGATGGGACTTCTCGACCACGTATCGGATAAGGACAATCTGCCTGCGGTCATCTTTGACGAGGGGGGGCTTCACGAGGTTGAGGTGGCGACGATGTTTCTGCTCGGCGCCGTGGGTGTGGGCGGTGAGGACAGATTGTACGACTACCTACGCTCAAATGAGCGGGGGGCCGCGCTTCAGGGAGAGTGGGGAGAACATATAAACAGATATTTTGAAGACTACGGCGGGATGGAGTATTACATAACGACCATCCTTAAGGTTTCACCCGATGTTGTAAAGAAAATCAAGAAGAATCTCGTTGAATAGTTAAGTAGGAAGGAGGAAATATGCCAGGACCACTTGAGGGTGTGAGGATAATCGACTTTACAAGGCTCTATCCGGGGCCTTTCGGGACCCAGCTTCTGGGCGACTTAGGCGCTGAGGTAATTAAGGTCGAAAGCAAGGACAGCCCCGACTATATCCGTTTTTTCCCGCCGATGTTTAATAAAGAGGGCGCCGGATACATAGCGGTAAACAGAAACAAGAAGAGCTTTGCCATAGACACGAGGTCAGATGAAGGAAAGGAGCTTTTTTTCAAGCTCGTGGAGGTATCGGACGTGGTGGTGGAGCAGTTCAGGCCGGGCGTCATCGATTCCATGGGGTTGGGATACGAAAAGGCAAAATCAAGAAATACGAAGATAATATATTGCTCGATAACCGGCTTCGGCCAGACCGGCCCCTATTCGCAGATACCGGGACACGACATGAACTACATGGGCCTTGCCGGGATAACCGACGTTATAGGCGTCAAGGACGGAGATCCGGTGGTGCCCGGAATCCAGGTTGCGGACGTGGCGGGCGGGGGATTGATGTCGGTCATAGGGATTCTCTCGGCCCTGACGGCAAGGGAGAAGACAGGAAGGGGCCAGCACGTCGACGTCTCGATGTTCGACGGGATTCTCCCGTTCATGGGAGTGCACTATTCCGCATACCTGGCGGGGGGAGAGCTTCCCAAAAGGGGTGATTCGTTCCTGTCGGGGGGGCTTTTGTGCTACGATGTATACAAGACCAAGGATGAAAAGTACATAACCCTGGGGGCCCTCGAACAAAAGTTCTGGAAGCGCGTCTGCCAGCTGATCGGAAAGGAGGAGTGGACCGACAAGCAGTACGTCCAGGGGGAGGAGAGGGACGCGATGAAGGAAGAGCTGAAGGGCATAATAATGGGCAAGACCAGGGACGAGTGGATGGAGATATTCAGGGGCGAGGAGTCGATGACGGAGGCCGTACTTACAATAGACGAGGTGGAAAACGATCCCCACGCAATAGCGAGGGACATGATAGTGGAGATGGACCACCCAACGGAGGGGAAGATAAAGGGGATCGGGATACCGCTGAAGTTCTCCGATACCGAGGCGAAGGAGATAAAGCCGCCGCCGATATTGGGTCAGCACAACGACGAAATACTCAGGCTTATAGGTCTCTCGGAGGAGGAGATTGGGGAGCTGAGGGAGAAGGGTATTGTAATTTAGGGGGGAGTAACCGCAAGAAAACGGTGAGGTCCAACAGGAACGGTTATAAAAAAGGGCCGGCTGAATAGAAGCGGTTTTTGTGTATGTAGAAGCCGGTCGTTGACAGGGATCGGCACCGAAATCCTTCACGGAAGTTTTTAAAAAATCTCGTTAAAGGGGGCTTTCCATGAAAAAGCAAATCGCGCTTATATGTATGATGGTGGGGGGGATCGTTGAGATATTGATCGCGGTCCTGCACTTTGTGTGGCCCTACGAGCTGATAAGATATGGGGAGTTTTCGTTCCTCTCGCCGAAATATCAAGAACTCCTCATCCTGAGCTCGATCGCGATAGCCCTCTGTCTCTTTATCTTCGGGACGCTCTCAGTCTACTTTTCAATGAGGCTTAAGACGGAATCCGAATCAGCGTGGCTATACGGAATCTCGCAGGGGATACTATGGTTGGCAAGGGCCGGATTCGAGCTGATATATCCGGTCAAGCTGCCGCTTTACTGCATTGAAAACCCGACGACCCTTGTCTTTCCACTGGCCCTCCTGCTCGGGATAATATTCTTGGCGCCGCTCCTTATATTCAAAAAGGAGTTCATATAGTAAGACGAGAACACGAGACGGGGCCAATTGGCGTAGTTTTTCGCCGGATTACGATGGGGGTCCGGTATCTTATTGATTCGATCGGATGTGGTTTGCAGGGCTTATGGCGGTGCGGTGTTTGACGATGGGTTCTATTTGAGTTGAGGCCCGAAAATCAATACGATGCGTTGAAGGGGATCGGCCTCGGCTAAAGGCGCGCAAAGTCATAGAAGGTATTTTGATAATGGTAAAAAAAAGGAGCAGGGGCGGAGAACTAAGGAGCGGAGATCAAGGGGAATAAACCAGAGCATTATAAAACAGAGGGAGAGAAATCAAGGGACGGAGAATTAATGTACAAACGACAGAGGGGAAGAAAAAAAAGGACAGAGAACAAGAGGACAAAAAAGGCAGAGGGCCAACGGGGTTAAGGGCCAAGGAGCATAAAACAGAGCATCATAAAAACAGGGTGATAGGGAAGTAATGGACAAAGGGCAAAGGGGCGTCGCATCCAATTATTTATTATTCTCGGTTGAAGCCAGGACGCTGCTACTTTAAATTAAGGGTGAATGGATTTCGATCAGAAAGTGTAGGAGATATAGAGAAGCCGGTAAATTAAAGGGACAGAGATGGAGAACAAAAGAGCGGGGAGTAGGGGCCCAAAGGTATTAAGGGCCAAGGAGTATAAAACAGAGCGTTATAAAAACAGGGTGACAGGGAAGTAAGGCACAGAGGGCAGATAGCAAAGGATCATGAACCAAAGGTGCAGAAAACAGAGTTGCAGAGAACAATGGGATAGAGGGGCGGAGCATATAACTATTTTTTTGCCGCTGACACCTTTTTGAACTTATTTCCTTTAAGGACAGTAATCGTATTTTTGTTTCTTTTCAGATATTCCTTCAGGGCGTTCAGGAGATACTTTTCCGGTGTCGGCATTGAATGCTTTTTCCACTCCATGATCCTGACGTTTTTTTCATCGTTGACAAAACGTTCTTCGAGTCTTTCGTAGTCTTCACGGTTGTACTTTTTAAAGCCCTCCACGAAGTCCGACAAGGTAAAACTTTCGTCCATCTTCTTGAGGACTTTCACAATTTTTTCATCCTTGTTATCGATAATCTTCTTCATAAAAAACGCTCCTTTGGTAGATTAATATCATTAAGGGGAAAAAATTGCAAGGAAATTGATACTAAATTCTTGATTGACCTAAGATGCTGTGGTATTATATTAAAAATGTCTAAAATTCGTTCAACCGGAAATTAGCTTTGGAAAAGAGAAGACTCTTAATTTATACATTTACCATGCTCCTGATTCTCTCGGTACTCGTTGTTTTCGTGGTAAGCAAGAGACGGCCCACGGTCGACAAAAACACGCCTCTTCCGGCGATAAAAAAGGAGATAGACCTCGCAAACGGGGCCGCCATTTACAACACGGGAAAGGATATCGGCGGAAAGATGATACCTATAAGCGGCGGGCCGTCCTGGTTTATCCTCGAGGGGGGCGGATGCGGTGTGTGCCACGGGGCAAACGGCAAGGGGAAGAAGGAGATGAAGGATTTAAAGCTCTCTCCACCGGATATAAAGAAGTCAATAACGGGGTTAAGGGGAATGTCAGAGGGCGAACTGGAAAACCTACTTAAGTGGGGTATAACGGAAGACGGCGGGACGTTAAGCTGGGAGATGCCGAGATTTTCGATACCTATAGGAGACCTGAAGGATCTGATGGGATATATTGATACTCTGTGATGAAAGCTATTTTTTTAAATAAATTATTATGCATGCCTAATATTTTCTATGGAGATCACCGAAAAGAACATCTACTATCTGATTTCAAGACTTCTGGATGATTTTGATAAAATTAAGAAGGATTACTCCAAGCGCCTCTTAGAGGAAGGATACGGCGTTACGGCGTCTCAGATTGAGATGTTGGGCGCTATCGGCCAAAATCCGGATATATCCCTGGGAGAGCTTGCCACGCTGACCAAGCTCCACATAACAACGGTGGAGGGGTACGTAAACAGGCTGTCTAAAAAGGGATTGGTTGAAAAAAGAAGAGACCAGGACGACACAAGGAGGATGTTGGCGAGACTCACGCTTTCCGGGGAGCAGGTTGCGAAGGCGACTCCCATAGGATACCGCGCAAAGCTCTTTGAGGAGCTGAAGTCGATACCCCTCTCGGAAAAGGAGGAGATATACAACGTTTTGAAAAAGATGATTTTCCTGATGAGGTGATAAACAGGGAGGCCGGCGCAAAGATCATAAGATCGAAATTGGGCCGGCCCCTTTTTTTGAATGAATCAGTTTATGCTGTACCAGTTTGCCTCGTAATTGAAGATGATCATCTTCCCGAGGGATAAATACCTTCCAGCTTTAGGATTGTTTCTGACAAACTCCCAGTATTTTTTAGATCCGTATTTGATCTCGTTTGTCTTTGTCCCCTTTTTGTATTCCGAATCCACCCAGACCTTCTCCCTCAAGAAGAAGGTCCTTTCGCCAACCTGCTTGATGCTCATCAGGTGTGAGGTCTTTACCTTGTCGGTCTCCTTCAGGTCTCTCATCTTTTCTGCGGATTTAACGCCGAAACTGCCGCTCTTCTTTGTCAGCATACTCGGCTCAGACATAACGTCGAGCTCCTCGTCTGCGCCGGGGGCCGGTGCTCCTCCGAATCCCTCCCTCTGATCTTCGAGGACAAGAAAGCTCGTGTAGGGAGTCACGATCCCGAAGTCCGTCGCAAGTCGAATGATCTCGTCTACAAGCTCTCTGTTTTCGCCGTTCAGGCGTATCTCGTCCAAGAGGTACGCAATCTTCCTCGTGGCCCAGATTCGGGGGAGGAAATCGCTCTCGGTGTCCCTATCGGGAAAGTTTACCGGATACTCAAATGCAACCTTCTTCTTGTTTACGAAGCCGGTCAGCAGAATGGTGCTCTTACCCGATCCATTGTACCTCCCCACGATGGTTACCTGAGATCCGGCGAACAGGTCGGGAGGCTCCTTCGGAAAGACGTCCTTGACCTTGATCTTCGTCATATCGATGGAGATGTTGCTCAATACTGGGCTTTGGATCTTTTTGATGAAGTTCGACACGGTATTGTCGATCCTCTCCGACGGCTTTACGTACTCGGAGACGCCGTGGTTTTCCGAAGATATCTTGTCCAGAAGGTGGGTGTTGATCTCTTCTCCGACGCCGAATACGAAGATCCTCGCCTTATCCTTGTTTCCCCTCTTTACATTGTCTATTATATTGGGGAGGTCCGTCTCGCCGACGGTCGGCTCACCATCGGTTATAAAAATGACCATGTGGGGACGCTTCGACCCCCCGTTTGACTTCAATGCGAGGAGCAGGGCGTCGTTGATGTTGGTTCCCCCCATTGCCTTTATATCGTTTACGAAGTCTTGAGCCTCGCCCTTGATCTTTTTATTGGCGGAAATAAGTCCCTTCTTGAAGGACTCCGTATCGGTGGCGAAGCGGATGATGTTGAACCTGTCGCCTTCGTTCAAGGACTTGATGCAGAAGATCAGGGCGTCCTGGGCCTGCCTGATCTTGTCGCCCTTCATGCTCCCGGATGTGTCCAGGACGAAGGTGACGTCCTTCGGGATAACGTCGTTCGGATCGACTTCGGGATTCGGGGTCAAGAGGAGCATAAAGAAACCGTCGTCGCCCCTCTCCCTGTATGTAATCAGGCTTGCGTCGATCTCCTCCTTCGAGAGAGTATAGTAGAGGACGAAATCCTTGTCTGGAAGGATATTTTTCTCCTCATAAGACAATCTCACCTCCTTTTCTCCCTTCCTTGCGATGTCGACCTCGTGGCTGGGCGAGTAGACCGACTTGATGGGGATGTCGGTCTTTATGGAGGCGTCTATGGTAACCTCGTCTAAGGGGGCGGACGAATACTTCTCCGTGTCCAGAGGGTAGACGTACTTTACCGTCCCGAAGTCGTACTTCAGGGTCTCGGTGTATGTAAGCTCGATGCGCCTCTCCCCCCTTGCTGGTATGGGGTAGACCCTGAGTTTGAAGAGATTTCTGTCCATATACTCCAGAAGAGCCGGGTCTTTCAGCTTCCTTACGATGTCCTCGTATATGTCTCTCGCCTCGTCTGCGGGGAGTACCTCGCCGTTCACCTTCTTTCCGTCGATGTAAAGGGAGAACTCGGAAATTGAGGCCCCCACGAGCAGTGGAAAGATAAACGTCCCCTCGAGGTCCATATCGTTGGGATTGTGAAAGACCTCGTCGATGTGGGTAACGGCGACACCCTTCGTGATATTTATCTTCACACGGTGATAAATAACCTCCATGGGGATGACCTGTTCATCAGGATGGGGTGGAGGATCGATGATGATGATGCCGTCGGCCGATGCAAGGGTCGGCAAGAGAGTGATTGCCAGCGCCGCAAAAAAAAGAATTTTCCATTTCATATTGTGCTCCTAAAAATTTGATTTACATTTTTGAGTTGTAATGTCATTATGACACGATATTTTTTTGTTATGTTCCAATTTTTGGGTGGTTTTAAAATACCTTTTTTGATATATTATAAACAAATTCTACGGGGAAGTTCTCATGATAAGAAAAGACATGTCCATAAGGGAGATAGTAGAAAATCATCCCGAATGCACAGATGTATTTAAAAAATACAATCTGGGTTGTATAGGATGTCTTGCATCGAGCTTCGAGACCATCGAGGAGGGATTGAGAGCCCACGGCCTGAATGTAGACGATGTAGTCAATGAGCTCAACGAGGTCGTGTCAACTTAAATCCTCTCTTTTGACGGAGCTTCGGTGATCGTATCAAAGTCCCGATATTGATTTGAACTTATTGGGATATCGTGCTTATCGAACTAAACGTCTAAAGCTGTTTTCTGATGTTTTTTATTCTCTGGCGTACACTTGCCAATAAGGTTATGAGGTATTAGTGAGGGAAGCCCTGCTGAAAAGACTTGCAAATATTGTGTATCGATACGACCTCCTTGTCCTCTTGGCCGCCGTCCTTTTAACGGTGGTTTCCACGCTCGGCGTCTTGAGGCTTGAGATGGTGTCGAACGTGGCCTACATGCTCCCCGAAAAAAACGAGGCGGTTTCCGACTACCTGACATCCCTCGAGCGGATGGGCACCCTCGATTACCTCGTCATCATGGTGTCGGGCGAAGAGAAGAATGAGATAACCGGATTTTCCGACCGATTTGCCGAGGGAATCGAGGATTCCGGCCTGATAAACGACGTGAGGTACAGGGTAACCGAGGGCGACAGGGAGTTCATCTTCGAGAAGTATCTCCCAAATATCTTTCTTTATCTCGACGATGAGGGCTTTGAGAAGATAGCGGATAAATTGACCGATTCGGCCGTAGACGAGGCGGTCGAGATGGATAGAAAGCTCCTTCTGACCCCCGCCTCATCGGGGGCGGCGGAGCTGGTGACGGCCGACCCCCTCGACTTCTTTTCTATCATAAAAGAGGGGCTGTTTTCTGGTGAGGGGGGATTCAGGATAGACTCCGCCTCCGGCTACTTCCTTTCGATTGACGGCAAGCACCTCCTGATGCTCGGGCGTCCCGTGAAGCCCCCCCAGGATATCGAGTTCGATAAGAAGCTCTTCTCAACCCTCGGCAAAATCGAGAATGACATAAAAGAGGAATACGGCTTTGAGGGAGTGAAGGTCCAGTACACCGGCGGCTACGCAATCGCGATAAACGACGCCGACACGATAAAGAGAGACCTCATGCTCACCGTCTTCAGCTCCCTTATCTTCGTACTCCTCTCCTTCTACTTCATTTTTAGAAGGCTTTCATTTTTGCTTTTTGTCGGGCCGTCCCTGGGGCTGGGGATATACTGGACGATGGGTTTCGCCGGGTTCGCCCTGGGCCACCTGAACATGGTAACGGCCGCCTTCGGGGCGATACTGGTGGGGCTGGGAATAGACTTCTCCATCCATTTCTACAACAGGTTTATAGAAGAGATGGCGAAGGGGAGCGGCCTCAAGCTCTCCCTCGATGCGGCCTTTTCAAAGACGGGACTGGGAATCTTGACGGGAGCACTGACAACGTCGATCGCCTTTTTTGCGATGGCATTTACCCAGTTCAAGGGGCTTTCGGAGCTAGGGATAATAGGGGGCGTGGGGATTATAATGACGCTGACATCGACGTTCACGGTCTTGCCCTCCCTTATCGTAAGACAAATCAAGATCAGGGGTGAAGAGAGAATATCCCTAACTCCCGTGTCCAACTTCGGGATGGAGAAGCTGGGGAGTTTTCTGATAAGACAGAAGCGTCTCATCATAGTCTCCGCCTTGCTCTTTTCAGTGGTCATGGGGGTCTTTGCGACAAGGGTAGGATTCGAGACCGATATTAACGAGCTCAGGCCGAAGGGGAACGAGGCCTTTGCCGTCCAGGAGGAGATCTGGGAGATCTTTTCCGGCTCGTCGTCGGAGGTGATTATTACGGCCAAAAGCCGCGAGATAGAGGACGCCCTGATCCTCTCCGAGAAGGCGGTCGAGGTTGTCGGGAAATATCGTGAAATAGCGAAGATTGAGGGGCCGGGGCAGATCCTCCCGTCGGTGAAGAGGCAGTGGGAAAACATAGAAAGGACAAAGGGGCTTAATCTCAAGGGAGTCGTATCCTCATTCAAAGAAGCGCTCAACGCCCGGCAGTTCAAAACAGAGCCATTTCAACCATTCATAGACTCGATGGAGTCGTTCGCGGACGGGGATGTGGAGCCTATAACAATAGGCGATATAGAGGGGAGTGTCCAGGGCGACATGATAAAGAAGTATATTCAAGAGGGTGACGAAGGCTGGTTTGTCTCGATATTTGCGTATCCTAAGTCGGGGGTCTGGAAAGACAATATCGACAGGGGGATGGTAAAGGCCCTGAAGAAGCTCTCCCCTGAAATATCGGTGGCCAGCATATCGATGGTCCTGATGGAGATGAAGAGGATTATCGAGAGGGATTTTATCAACGCGATAACAATAGCACTGATTGGGGTGTTCTCTGTACTCCTTATCCAGTTCAAGGAGTTCAAGGGCGTCTTCTATTCGATGATCTCTTTGGGAATGGGTATTTTATGGATGCTCGGATTTATGGGGATCTTCGGCATCTCTTTAAACTTCGCCAACGTGGTCGTGGCCCCCATGGTTATAGGGATCGGGATAGATGACAACATCCATATCTATCACCGTTACAGGGAGGGGGGCAAGGGAGAAATCCTGGCCGCCGTGAGCTTCTCAGGGAGGGCCGTCATCATGACGACTGTGACAACGATACTCGGCTTCGGGTCTCTTACCTTTGCCAGATACGGGGGGCTTTCGAGCATAGGCTTTGTCGCCGTGGTCGGCGTCTTCTTTTGCCTGATCTCGGCCCTCTTTGTCCTTCCCGCCCTCGTTGCCTTGGGCGAGGGAAATGAGAAGTAAAAGAAAGAAATATTCGATTGATATATATGCCATCTTAACGAGGAGACCCTGTGAAGGTACTTCTTGTACATCCCCATGCCCCGGATGTCTACCACAGGCTGGGTTTCCTCCTGCCTCCGTTGGGGCTTGCATATCTGGCCTCAACCGCAAGGGAGCACGGCCACGAGGTGGATATCCTCGATTTGAACTTGACGGGGGGGAGGGGAGAGATCGATTTTAGACGATACGACGTCGTCGGCATCTCCCTGGACACGTCGAGGTACAACAGGGCGGTTGAAATAGCGAAGAGTGCGATGGATAAAGGGAAAATTGTTGTAATCGGCGGGCCCCACGCCACATTCACCGCCGATGAAATATTGGGCAGTGGGATATCCGACTACGTCGTGAGGGGAGAGGGGGAGGCGATATTTGCAGGGCTACTGGATATTCTCGAAGGGGGCGGGGATCCGCGAAATGTAAAGGGAATATCCTTCATGAGGGACGGGAAGGTAATAAAAAACCCGGAATCACCGCTGCAGGAGGACCTTGGGAATATCCCGTTTCCCGCGAGAGACATCCTCTCCATGGAGAAGTACAAGAAGCTGGAGCTGGGAGGGAGACATATCACATCTCTCATCACGAGCCGGGGCTGCCCCTACAACTGCGATTTCTGCTCGTCGTCGAAGTTTTCCGGCACTTTATGGCGAAAGAGGGAGGCGGGCGACGTAGTGGACGAGGTCGAGTCGATAGTTAAAGACTACGGATTCGGGGCGGTCTGCTTTATGGACGACTGTTTTACCATAAGCCCCAAGAGGGTAATCGAGATATGTGAAGAGATAGGGAAGCGCTCCATCGACGTCTACTGGTGGTGTTTTTCGAGGGGGGATATTATACTGAAAAATGAGGAGATGGTCAGGAAGATGGCAGAATCGGGCTGCAGGTACGTCTTTATGGGGATAGAGTCGATCTCGGACGAGATCCTCGAAAAGTCGAATAAAAACGTCAAATTCAGCGACTCGGCTCGGGCGGTCGACCTACTTAAAGAATATAATATCGAGACGATGGGAAGCTTTATCATCGGCTGGCCGGAAGAGACGAGGAGGATGATCAAAATGACGTTCAGGCTGTCAAAGAAGATGGGGCTCGGCGGGGTTCAATATTCAATACTGACTCCCTATCCGGGAACGGAGATCTACAACAGGTACAACGACAGGATATTCGAGAAGGACTGGGAGAAGTTTGACTGCCACCACTCGGTGATGCGTCTTGATAACCTTGAGTCCGGGGAGATCGAAGGATTGTTGAAAAGGGGATTTTTCTCGTTTTACTTCACGCCAAGACGCATTTTTCGCGCAATAATAAGCCCGTTTTTGGGAAGGGGTGTGGGGCTTGCTACGATCAAAAAGATATGGGAATATTTTAAATAGAAATTACGCTTTAGTGGAAAGTAATGTTATTTTGTTTGATTTAACTTCTTCATAAAGGTGCTCAATAGATTTAGTCCTTTGTCCTGTTTACTATTCTTGCTTTTATGTTAGAAATGTGTTAAGTATTTATATGACCCTCATACGCTTGGGACTATAGCGAAGCGTTAAATCTAAATTAAATCTGCATACAAAGAGAAGCTTTTTGGAATGGGTCATCTCGTTTGGAATCGGGAGGGGTTGTCTCGATTTCACTACAGAACTTGTGATAATAGTAACCAATTATTACGTAAAAATAATAAAGAATTGAAGGCGGTCACTGGAAGTTTCGTCTCTCTTAAAAAAGGTGAGATATGGCGAGGTTAAGTAAAAAGAAGATGATCAAGAACGCCCAGGAGGAGCTCCTGGCGATTTTCGACTCCATAAAAGACCCCATTTGCATTATAGACGACAAATACTCCTTAAAGCGCCTGAACATGGCCATGTCGGAGCTCATCGGGCTTGGGTTTAAAGATGCCCTGGGTAAGGAGTGTTACAAATATCTACTCGGGAAGAGGAAACCGTGCGATCAATGCTTTTTTAACACCTACAGACACGAGAGGTTGACCTGTGAAAGGATGTTTAAGACTATCAAGGGTAAGGAGCTGATCTTCGAGCTTACGGCCTATCCATACAAGAATGGAGATATTGACTGCGCAATACTGCACTATAAGGAGGTTACCGACAGAGTAAATCTCGAAAAAAATATAGCGACCTTGGATGATTTGCTAAAGAAGCAGGCCGGCGATAAGGAGAGGGAGCTTGAGAGAACGCGGGCCAAGTTTGAAAAGATAATAGAACACTCTCCTCTGGGGATAGCAGTACTCGACGATGAGAAAAACTTCGTTACCGCAAACTTTTCGTTCGGGAATATACTCGACTTAAAGGTGGAGGAGATTATCGGTAAGTCTCCCCTTTTGTTTATGCAGAAAAAAAACAGGAAATATTTTGACCCGTTTTTTAACGAGCTGGAAAAGGAGGGGGTTCACTCTATAAATTTTGAATCAAAGACAAAGAGCGGCTTCAAGATCAAGCTGTTGGTGATAGGTTTTATGTTAGGCGGCGGTTACGGCGAATCCAGTGAAACCGTATTGATGATACAGGACCTTACGAAAAAGGACACGTTAATCAGGGAATTGATTTCAAGAGAGAACGATGCCTCAGCCGGAAGAATGACATCGAGCCTGACGGCGGAGATAAGAAGGCCGCTTCTTGGAGTTAAGAACTCCCTCGGTATACTGAGGGATAAGCTGAAAGATGAGCCGGAAAAGATTAGCATCATAGAAAAGTCCATAGACGAGCTTATGGAGGTTCAGCAATTCTTAGAGAGGATTCGATCGTTTTTTTCGACCAAAAAGGAGAGGCGAAAGTTTGTTGATATAAACGAGATAGTCCAGGAGCTGATTTATATAGTTGAGTCGAGACTTCGCGAAAACAATATTCTTGTCAAGACGGTTCTAAGCAAATCGCTGCCCCAAGTCTCGATATATCCGGACAATGTTCGTCATACCGTGCTTCACCTGATAAAGAACGCCGAAAATTGTATGAATCGCGGCGGAGCGATAACCATTACCACACGCAAGAGGGGATCTGCAATACAGCTTATCGTCTCAGATCAGGGAAACGGGATAGATAAAAAAGTGCTGGACAAGGTTCAGGACCCGAATTTCATGGGAGAGAAGGGGAAGGCTGCTCTGGGGCTTTTCATATGCAGGGGGATTATGGCCAAGCATGACGGTTCACTCAATATAACCAGCGGCAGGGGTGAGGGGACAAAGGTGGTATTGGATTTCCCATTGTCGTCTAAAATAGACGATGAAATTTTAGGACAGGTCCTCAAATCGACGGAAGCCGAGCATTATAAATAGAAAAATCACTAATGAGAGATATTCAAGACTATGACGACCTTTCTCCCGTTTCGTTTCAGATTCAAGAACTTTTTGGATAATTTTGAACGGCAGGCGTTTCCTGAAGGTATTACTGAAGTGAAATGATTTTGAGAAATAGGTTGTTCTGAACCATCTCCTGATGACGGCGACATAATTGTTGTGGAAGATGAAAGTAAACATAATTGGTGAAACAGCCGGGATAATGAAACGATTAAAACGGCCCCGTCTTTTCCCAGAGAATATTTACTTCGTGTGTTTATAGGGAAGCGTCTCATGAGGGGCTTATTCTTGAATTCTTGATAAAGGTTCTTAGATGATCGAAAATCTCTTTGTTTAAAAAGCCCGGGTACCAAATCACCAACATTTCACGCGACTCTGAAGCTAAATTCCATATCCAAATCGTCTAAACCGCTTGAATCCTACCCACCGCCCAGCCTTGATGTCGAGCTTTTAGCCCAATTTGTTATCCTTTGCTATAGGTCGCGTCTTATCGGGCCCTTAAAATATTCATCATGCCTGTGCCGAACCCCAATCATCTTCGCCGAGACTGTTGGAGAGATCATCGTCCAGACCCCCTTCTCGACTTGATCCCCATTCTTGTCCCGACCCACTTCTCGCCCCGATCCCCTTCTTAACCCGAACCCCTTCTCGACCCTACCCCATTATCCCGTCAATGCGAGTCTTAGCTCGCTATTCCTCATCATCCATACCTTCAACCCTCTCAAGCCCTACCACCTTCCTCAGTCTGGCGTAGGACTCCTCGCAGTTGTAGA
>JAFGIX010000008.1 GCA_016929395.1 Candidatus Zymogenus saltonus | reverse complement strand
ATTAAAGTTCGGGGATGGCTCTTCTATGATAAAATATCTTCTCTTTAAACGACTAAACTGTAAGGTAAGATCGTAACTTTTTCACTTTAATCATATTGAAAACATTTTACGGAAATAGAAATTGTGTGTCAATAGTTATTGTTCTATTAATACCGTCATTGCGAGGGACTTAAGCGACGAAGCAATCGTGTCAATGCAGGAAACACGCGATCGTTTCGTTACCCAATATCAATCTGGATTCCCAATCAAGTTGGGAATGACAGAATATGGATTTTTTATGGTGTCGTGAATGACGTGGTGGTGGAGTGGGAGTGCTCTGTGCGTTGGGTGGCACTGACAAGCTCCGGCTTGTCAGTGGGAGATTCAATTATCCTTGATGTTAGGGGAACACCATGGGCTGGGAATGACAGAATAGTAAATGTCATTCCCGCGAAAGCGGGAATCTAGAGGGGTGGTCTGTGTGCCGGGCTTCGCTGATAAGTTTCCGCTTATGGATGAGTGATTGCACTATTCCCGCAATTTCCTCCTGCCGCCCATTTCTTAAAAAAAGTATATGTTATTCCCACGGAAGCGGGAATCCGTATTGATATTTTTCTGGATTCCCAATCAAGCTGGGAATGACAGAATAATAAATGTCATTCCCGCGAAAGCGGGAATCCAGAGGGGTGGTCTGTGTGCCGGGTTCCACTGACAAGCCCCCGCTTGTGGGTGGGACGTGAATATGACCTCTTTAAGGCATAAACTTTCAAAATATCCCGTTTTATATTTCAACAGCCTGCAAACTGGTTTATAATACTGATACTGTAAGACTTTTAGAATTGATTGGAGGGAAAATGAGAAAAGCCTTATCACAATTTGCGCTGCCCATATTTTGCGCCGTCATGCTGTCTGCACTTTTGCCTTCGGGGTGCCGTCTGGATTCGGAGGAGAGGGAGGTCATATATCAAATATCGACCATCGACGCCCTTATGGAGGGGGTCTACGACGGCGAGGTCACCTTCGACGAGCTTAAAAAGCACGGCGACTTCGCCATCGGGACGTTCAACGCCCTTGACGGCGAGATGATCGGGCTCTACGGGAAATTTTATCAGATCAAGGTGGACGGAAAGGCCTATCCCGCGGCCGGCACCATGAAGACCCCCTTTGCCGTGGTCACGTTCTTCGACGCCGACAAGACGGTAAAGACAGCCACTGGGGACGATTTCGAGCGGCTGAAGACGGCCGTCGATGACGCCATGCCAACAAAGAACATCTTCTACGCCGTGAAGGTCGAGGGGACGTTCAAATACATGAAGGTAAGGAGCGTGCCAAGGCAGGAGAGGCCCTACAGGAAGCTGGTCGAGGTGGTGAAGGATCAGGCGATCTACGAGTACGACGACATTGAGGGGACGGTCGTCGGGTTCTGGTGCCCTGACTACGCAAAGGGGGTTAACGTCCCCGGTTATCACTTTCATTTCATCTCGAAGGACGGGACGGTCGGCGGGCACGTCCTCGACTGCACGCTGGGAGAGACGATCGCCGGGATAGACTGCACGAGCGGGTTTTTCATGGCGCTTCCGGATGGGGGGGATTTTTTTGAGACGGATCTGAGTGGGGGGAAGAAGACCGATCTGGAAAAGGTTGAAAAGTAGGAAGACTATCTCGTCTTTCGCACGGGTCGTTTGACCCTGCACCGGGCCGTGATTAATAGGCTTATGTCGTGAAATTTTATGGAGGACGGGACGGCAGGAGGCAATATTACTCCCGCTACGACGCCGAGTAGAGGCCGTCGTTTCTTTTTGTGACACGGCCTCCCTCGATCAGCTGGTCGAGGTGCATCCCTATCATGTTTCCCTCCCAGTATCTGAGGAGCGGCTCGGCGTAGGGGAAAGAGCCGTATATGGGCGCCAGCTCGACCAGCTCCTCGACAGTCTTTGGCCCCTCGGCAAGGAGCGCCAGGATATTCTTTTCGTTGAGGTCGAATTTCTTAAGGAACTCTTCGAGGCGCCCTTTAATGTTGTCTCTAATAATTCCCTTGTGGCCAGAGACAAACACCTCGATATCGAGCTCCATGATTCTCTTGATCGAGTCCTTGAACTCAACGATGTCCGACTCTCTGTGGCCGTACCAGGGGCCGAAGCGGGTCAGGTCGTAGTCGAAGGCAAAGAGGATTTTGTTTTTCGGCTCGTAGAGGCAGTAGTGGTCTATTGTGTGTCCGGGGGTGTAGATCGGCTTTAGGACAATATTGCCGATCTCGATGGTCGATTCGGCGTTAAACCAACCGTCCGGACGCCTGTCCTTGAAGTTCATGGCGGCACTCACCCACTCCCGCCAGTACTTCGCCAGCTCCCCCGGCTCGGCCAGCCGCTCCGAGAGCTTAACGATATTCCCCGCCGTCTCAAATCCCTCTTTAGGCACGGTAATGGAGACACCGTCGCCGTCGAAGAGCCAGTTTCCCGCCGAGTGATCGGGGTGCGTGTGGGAGTTGATGACGCCGACTATCTTGAATTTCTTTTTCAGTTCCCGGAGTATTTCAATCCCGCTGCCGGTGTCTATCAGGGTAGCGTCCCCGACCCCCGGCGTAATCAGGATTGAGTTGGAGAAGGGGAAAAAGCCCTTGTTCTTCCCCTTTACCAAGTGGATATTTTCTGTGATTTTTTCGAGCATGGGCTTCTGCTTTCACGGTAATTCTTTTAAGATTTCAGTTCAAACTGAGTTCAAATAGAAACCCAAAGGACCCTGTTAATTTCACCCTTTGTGTGGCTCAATGTGTCCCCTTTTTAATGTATCAGGAAACCTGTTACAGACAAAGCATTTTCTGGTATAATATATCAAATTTCATGAAAAAGCCCTTATAAGATGACCGTGCTCGATTCTATTTATAATCCATTTGTTGATGCCATTGTCGGCGGAATTTTGGCACTAATTATTGGCGGCTTAATCTTACTGATCAACGGTAAATTCAATTTTTCAAATTGTCGTGAGCTGCTTGAAACCTTTGCAAAGCTATTGCTATTCGGTTTTATATGTTCAGGACTCGGCGGGTTAATATTTGGAGTTTTCAAGCCGGGCTTTTTTTCATTTAACATACAGGCCTTTGAAACATATATCCCAGGGTTAGACGAATTCATCCACCTACGTCTACTCGTTTTTTATGCCGTCGATATATTTGTCCGCACATGCCTGTTTTCTTTTTGTGCCGGCGGGATTTTCTTGGAAATGTTTTTCAATATCGGTTTTTATGATTTGATCAAGAGATAGAACCTTATATCTGTCTCCGGCATAAGTCTGACCCGACAACAACCATCTAGGTGTCTCATCTATTAAATCGTGATATTTAATTGATTCACTTCACAAGCTCCATCGCCGCGGCGATGTCCTCCGCGATCATCCTCCTCTTGCTCTTCTCTATGAAGAAGCTGGGCCCCGCCTGCAGGTATGACGGGAAGGCCCTGATACCCCTGAAGTAATATTCCCCGCCCCTGATCTTGTACGTGGAGCCGGCCGGAATCACCCTCTTCTCGCCCCGCCTCTTCGCGATGCAGTTTACCGCATTTATGGCGACATCCCCCATCAGCATCAAGACCTTTAAGTTCGGGAAGGTATCAAGCTCCCTCTCTAAAAGATGGGAGCACTCCTTGATAGTAGCCGCCTTTATCCCGTAGTCAGTCTTTGCGCATTTCACGGCGGTAGTGAGATATACCCCCAGCTTTAGTATATCCGCGATTGACGAGACGTTCACCCCCGCGTCGTTGAAGGCGGAGACCGTGGTTTTTTGAAAGAGGGGATCGCCGTCGGCGTAGTAGTAGTCGCCGCGGTCAGGCGGCGCCGCCTCGGAGATCATGGCGACCGAGACGTCTTCCGGATTAAGGTCAAGTTCGGGAGCGATGCAGCGGTCGTGTCTCATGTCGGCGCAGGGAAAACTCTCGCAGATCAATCCCACCCTCATTTCATCCTCTTCTGCACCTTCTTAATGGTGGAATTCATGACCATCTCCACGACCCCCGGGACGAGCCGCTTTGCCAGGTAGGTGAGGTTGCCGTCGAATCCGGGGATTATCATGAACCTTCCCTTTCTGATCCCCTTGATGAATCCCTTAGCAACGGCGTCCGACGTCATCACCTTGGCGTTTTCGGAGAGGACCTTTGTCTCCACAGGCTTGGTGAGGTTTTCCACGTTGAACCCGGGTGTCTGGGTGTCCGGCGGGCAGAGGATCGACACGGTTATGCCGAAGGGCTTCATCTCGCTCCTCAGCGCCTCGGAAAGCCCGGTAACCGCGAACTTGGACGCCGCGTAGTCGGTGTAGCCGAAGACGCCCAGAAAGCCCGCCATCGATGAGACGTTGGCGATGTATCCGCCCCCCCTCACCTTCATGTGGGGGACGAGGGCCGATATTGTGTTCCAGACGCCGTAGGCGTTCATCTTCATCGTCTCGTCGAACATATCAAAGGTGATATCGCCGAAGTAGTGGGGACGCGCCCGGCCGGCGGAGTTGATTAAAAGGTCGGGGGGACCGAACTCCTCAACGCACCCGTTCATGATGGTGTTGACCGCCTTGTTGTCGGAGACGTCCATGGAGAAGGAGGCGACCTTTTGCGTTTTGGAAAGCGTGCTTCCCTTGATCTCCGCCACGGCGTCGTCCAGCCTCTTCTTTCCCCTTGCGAAGATGATTACATGCGCCCCCAGGCTTGCCAGAAGCTTCGCCGTGGAGAGCCCGATCCCGCTCGAGCCGCCGACCACGTAGGCGGTTTTGCCGTTAAAGTCTTTCATCGCAATACCTCCCTTTCTGTTTCGGTTCTTGCCCCTTTTTTGTCAACTATTTTTGTCGACCATTCTCATACATATCGAATTATTAATCAATACTTTTTACAAAATATTTATGATTTGCATTATTTCTTGAATTATTGGCCAAGTTGCGTTATTGTGTGACATTGAAAATAAAAAATCTGACATTTTTCGGGTAGGTTCAAGGAGAAAAAAATGGCGAGGCTGGACAGGATGAACGAAAAGGAGCGGGAGTATATGTTGAGCGTCCCGTGCCCGACCTACGACACAAATCCTTGGGTAGAGGGGCCGCCCCTCTCGGAGAGGCGCGTGGCGATAATCACCACCGGGGGCATTCACAAGAGGGACGACCGCCCCTTCACCTTCGATCCGGGGGACATCTACAGGATAATCCCCGGCGATGTCGAGGCGAGAGACCTCGTCACGACCCACGCCTCCACCAACTTCGACCACTCGGGTTTTCAACAGGACGTAAACGTCATGTTTCCCATAGAGCGGCTCAAGGAGCTGGCGGCCGAGGGGCGGATAGGCTCCGTCGCCGATTACCACTACTCGTTCATGGGGGCGATGGACCCGTCCCAGATGGAGCCTTCCGCAAGGGAGCTCGCGGCGGTTTTAAAAAAGGATAACGTTGATGCGATATTCCTGCTTCCGGTCTGACCGCTCTGCACGCGCGCCGTGGGCGGGCTTGCACACTTTTTCGAGGAGGAGGGTATCCCCACGACCATGATAAGTCTTGTCAGGGAGCACACCGAGAAGATGAAGCCGCCCCGGGCGCTCTGGGTGCCGTTCGAGCTGGGCCGTCCCATCGGCGCCCCCAACAACAGGGAGTTTCAGATGAAGGTTTTAACCTCGGTCCTCAAGCTCCTCGAAGCGAAGGAGGGGCCGATCCTCGTGGACTTTGACGAGGAGGATCCCACGTCGGAGGAGACGATAACGAACCTCGTCTGCCCGGTGAACTTCGCCAAAGAGGAGGGGGAGCTTACCGATACAGAGAAGATGCTCAATTCCGTCAAAGCTGAGATGAATTCCCTGCGCCCCTGGTACGATATGGCCCTCGATAAAAGGGGGCGGACGACCGTCGGGATAAGCGGGATCGACCTCGACAGGATCGTCGACTTTATAGGCGCATTCTTCGACGGAGGGGCGCCCCAAAATCCGAGGGGCGATATGCCGCTCTCCCTTATCCTGAACTTTGCGACCGACGACCTCAAGGCGTTCTACTACGAGTCGATCACCGCCCAGCCCGGGCAGGAGTCGCCCTCGGGGAAGGTCCTCGAAGACTGGTTCTGGGGGGAGACGAAGGCGGGTAAAATGCTCCTTATGCTCAAGGAGTCGTGCAAGAAGAGCGACGACCCGATGATGCAGGCGGTGGCCAGGATAATGATCGTTCCTTCGTCCCAGGCCTACAGGAGAAAGGAGCTTTAGGGGGTCGGGGGATGTCGAAGCGGTTGGTGGTTGTCATTGATCGATGTTGGCGGTTATTTAGGGGGGTTGGGTAGTGGGGAGTGGGTAGGTATTGCGTGGCAACGGCAGGTGGCCCCCACAAATACCTGCTTTTGGGCTGGAGATTACGTTTAAGATGGGGTTGGTCTGTGTGTTGGGTGTCTGGGTATCTGGGTATTTCGTGTCACCTAAAAGTTTCTGATTGTGAGTGGGGCATTCAGGAATCCGGCAAGACTATTGAATGTCATTTAATTGAGAAGATGGATTCGGAGGGATAGGCAAAACATGTCATTCCCGCGAAAGCGGGAATCCAGAGGGATGGACACAATCTGTCATTCCTGCGGAAACTGTGGGCGGTCATGACAAAACCCTGCTTTTGGATTGGAGGTTGAGTTCAAGATAGGGTTGGTCTGTGTGTTGGGTGGTCCTGATAAGCTCCTGTTTGTGGGTGGAGCGTTCGCAAATCCAGAGGGTTAGCAATAATTGTCATTCCCGCGAAAGCGGGAATCCAGTAAAAAATATCTTTCTGGATTCCCAATCAAGTTGGGAATGACAAGGTTATGTTGGGAATGACAGAATAAAAGGTACAGGGAATAACATATATAGAAGGAAGGTAATGGGAAACATATAACTATTTTAAGAAAAGTGGAGTTCTCCCAAAAAGACCTAAAGGAGTAATAAGATGATCGTTGTGGCAAAGATGAGGGCGAAGGAGGGGAGCGAAGAGAAGTTGAAGGATGCGCTGGTCGATATGGTCTCAAAGGTGAATGAAGAGGAGGGGACTCTCCTTTACACCATAAGTCGATCACAAAGCGATCCAAAGGAGTTTCTGATCAGCGAGAAGTACGTGGACATGGACGCCTTCGTGCACCACACATCGACACCCCACTTCAAGGAGCTCTCCGCTTCTCTGGCATCGATCCTCGACGGCGCCCCGGAGGTCGGGATGTACGACGAGCTGGCGGCCCTTGATAAATAGGAGGGAGCTTTAGACTGCCGGGGAAGGTGATTTAAGTCCATGATTTTAAGGAGCGATGCTATGGAGAGGCCTTGGTGCTCGGCTTCGAAGACGTCGGTTTGGCCGCGTTCGCAGGTGTTGTCATTCCCTTTTAGCCGGATGAGCGCCCCCTCGAGATGAGCTGACGCTTTGTTTTAAGCGGACTTCCTTCAGGGGGCATAAGATGAGTTATAGCGGATCCTGTTCCCGAAATTCAATTGTTTTTGGAAAGCGCAATATTAGACATTTAAACAATTTTTTTAATCCTATTGTTCAGTAATATTGCCTTTGTATGGCAATGTTGATATTATATGGACGATATGATAATAGTTGAAAAGATATAAAGATCGATAACAGTATTGTGAAAGAAAGGTGTGAGAGTGAAACAAATTAAATTGACGGCAGAAAGGACCGGGAGGGCAAAGGCGATAGCCAAGGCGGGAGGTTTCGACGAGGCGTTGGGGTCGGGGACTCTACCCCAATACGCCGATGTAACCCTGTCGGAGGCGATTATATTGGGCCTCATCCGGCAGGGAGTGACGAAGTTCCTAGCTATTTTCGGCCACGGTTCCACGGAGATAGGGGAGGTCTTGAGGGTATACGAAGGGAAGGGGATCGTTAAGACCTACGCCGTCCGCCACGAGACGGAGGCCGCTCACGCCGCCTCCGCCCTAAGGTGGGTGACGGGGGAGAAGGCCGCCGTGATAACCTCCATCGGCCCGGGGGCGATGCACGCCCTCTCCGGCTCGCTGGTGCCCCTGAGCGACGGCCTGGGGGTCTGGTTTCTCCTGGGGGATATAACGACGGAGGATGAGGGTCCCAACATGCAGGAGATACCCGGGTACGACCAGGACAAGTTTTTGCGTCTCTTCTCGTCGATGGGAGATTCTTACATGCTCCACACTCCGGGGGCGGTTGCTTCGGCCTTAAGAAGGGGGCTCAACGCGGTGGAGCACCCCTATCGGGCGGGGCCGTTTTTTCTCCTCCTTCCAATGAACACACAGCCCTGTCTCCTTGAAGGTTACAACCTCGATGCGCTGCCGGTAAATGCGCCGCCGAGGCTGGGGCCGGCCGCCGACGACGGCAGCTACAAGACGGCGATGGAACTGATCGAAAGATCGGAGAGGATCGTGGTAAAGGTTGGGGGAGGCGCGAGAATGGCGGGTAAGGAGCTTATAGAATTTCTCGACCTTACCGACTCGGTCGCCGTAACCAGCCCTCTCGTTTCCGGCGTGATCCCCTTTGACCACGAGAGGAACATGACGGTGGGGGGATCGAAGGGGTCTATCTCCGGCAACTACGCCATGGAGGAGGCAGACCTGCTCCTGGCGCTGGGGACGAGGTTCGTCTGCCAGTCCGACTGCTCGAGGACCGGCTACCAGAACGTAAAAGGGGTCATCAACATCAACGGCGACGTTCAGGCCGCCATGCACCTCAGAAAGACCGTGGGGCTTATCGGGGATACCGCGGACACCTTGAGGAGGCTCAACGAAGAGCTTAAGAAATCTAAATCTTTAAAAAAGAACAGGAACTCGAGGTGGCTCGAGGAGTGCTCGATAAAGAGAAAGGAGTGGGACGACTTCAGGAATGAGCGCTATAAAACCCCCGTCCTCTACGATGAGACGTGGAAGGGGGAGGTCTTGACCCAGCCGGCGTCGATAAAGGCCGCCACCGACTGGGCGAGGGAAAACGATATCATAACCTTCTTTGACGCCGGGGATGTTCAGGCCAACGGCTTTCAAGTCGTCGAGGACGACAGGCTGGGAAGGACGTTTACGGAGACGGGAGCGAGCTACATGGGCTTTGCGGCCTCCGCACTTCTGTCAACCGCGCTGACATCAAAGCCGTTCTACGGCCTCGCCCTCTCAGGTGACGGCTCTTTCACCATGAACTCTCAGATATTGATCGACGGCGTGCATCACGGGGCGAAGGGGTGCATCCTCGTACTCGACAACAGGAGGATGTCGGCGATCACCGGTCTCCAGTACGACCAGTACGGCGTCGAATACGCCACCAGCGATCCGGTGGAGGTGGATTACGTAGCCTGGGCTAATGCGATAAAAGGGGTCAAGGGGATAGACGGCGGGAGGAGTGTCGAGTCGCTGATTAAGGCATTAAAGGAGGCGAGGTCATATGACGGGCTGTCGCTGATTCACCTCCCGGTCTACAGCGGAAGGGATCCCCTGGGGGGAATGGGTGTCTTCGGGCGTTGGAACGTGGGGAACTGGTGCGTGGACACCCAGGCGTTGAGACACAAGATTGGCCTGTAAATCTTAAGAAAGAGGATATTTATCGATGACCGTTCCAAACCTGATGTACATAGACGGCCAGTGGGTTCCGGCCTCCGACGGGGCGAAGATAGATATTATAAATCCTGCGGACGAGGAGAAGGTCGACACCGTTCCCGTTGCCACAAGGGACGACCTCGACCGCGCCCTTGAATCGACCGAGAGGGCTTGGCGGTCGTGGAGGGAGGTTGACGTCTGGACGAGGAGCGCCAAGATCAGAGCGGTCTCCGATATTATAAAAAGGAGGGTCGACGAGATAGCAGCAACCCTGACAGAGGAGCAGGGAAAGCCGACCGCCGAGGCTAAGGCCGAGATAGGGGCCGCCGCGGAGCAGTTCGACTGGTACGCCGACGAGGCGAGGCGGATCTACGGCCGAGTCATCGACGGCCATTCCAGGGAGCACAGGATCATTGTCATAAGAGAGCCGATCGGTCCCGTCGCGGCATTTTCGCCCTGGAATTTCCCGGCGTTGCTTTCGGCGAGGAAAATCGCCCCGGCGATAGCCTGCGGCTGCTCGATCATCGTAAAGCCCGCCGTCGAGGCGCCGAGGACGACCCTCTGTATAGCGGAGGCGGTTCACGAGGCGGGGATCCCGGCGGGCGTATTGAACATGGTCACCGGAAAGTCCTCTATGATAAGCGAGCACCTGATAAAGTCGGACGTGATCAGAAAGGTAACCCTCACAGGCTCCGTGCCAATCGGCCAGGAGATACTGAGGCTCAGCGCCGACGGGATCAAGGTGGTAACGATGGAGCTGGGGGGGCACTCCCCGGTACTCGTCTTCGAGGACGCCGATATAGACCAGGCGGCGGAGCTCTGCGCCAGGACGAAATACAGGAACAACGGCCAGGTCTGCATCGCCGCAAGCCGCTTTTTCGTCCAGGAGTCGGTCGCGGATAAATTTATAGATAAATTCGTCGAGGTGACGAAATCCCTCACGGTCGGGGACGGGCGCGACCCGAAAACCGAGGTGGGGCCGCTGGCCAACAAGAGGCGCCTTGATGCGACCGAAGGTATTGTCGCGGACGCAGTGGATAAGGGGGCGACGGTCAGATGCGGAGGTAAGAGGCCGGAGGGTTTTGTCAGGGGCTTCTACTACGAGCCGACGGTTATCACAGGCGTAGACGACTCGATGGCTATCATGACCGAGGAGCCGTTTTGCCCGGCGGCTCCGATCTCCACGTTCTCGGATATCGGGGATGCTCTGACAAAGGCGAACGCGACCGAGTTCGGCCTGGCGGCTTATATTTTCACGAAAAATACGAAGACGATGTTTCTCGCAGCAGAAGGAATCGAGTCCGGGATGGTGGGCGTAAACACGCTCCTTCTATCCGCTCCTGAGATACCCTTCGGCGGGATAAAGAAATCCGGGTTCGGAAGGGAGGGGGGATCGGAGGGAGTGGAGGCCTACACCGTGACGAAATATCTCAATATTAAGCTGTAAAAATCAAACTGCAAGAGGTCAAGCTGTAAAATATCAAACTGTAAGAGACCAAACTGTAAAGGCCGCAAAAAACCTTTTTTAGGATTGCCGCAACTTGGTGTGCCGATACGGGGTTTCAGATAAAAACAAACCCCGTTTTTTTGATTGAACCTTAAAAAATCTTACAAGCTCAAAAAATGTCAAAAGAGAAAAAAACAAAGGGGATAAATAGAAACCTCACCAGCTACGCCGACGAGGAGTTCAGCAAATATATGCGAAGGGCCTTTCTCTCCTCCGCCGGATACGACAAGGAGGATCTCTCCCGTCCGGTCGTCGGGATTGTCGACACCACCTCCGACTACAACACGTGCCACAGGCAGATGCCGGAGATGGTGAGCGCCGTGAAGCGGGGCGTTCTCGAAACGGGAGGCATCCCGTTTGCCTTTCCGACCATATCGCTGAACGAGATACTGACCCACCCCACCACGATGCTGTACAGGAATCTCCTGGCGATGGAGACCGAGGAGATGATCACGGCCCAGCCGATGGACGCCGTGGTCCTCATCGGAGGGTGCGACAAGACCGTCCCAGCCCAGATGATGGCCGCGATATCGGCGAATATGCCGGCGGTCGTGGTCGTTGCCGGGTCGATGATGACCGGCTACTGGAGGGGCGAGCGTCTCGGGGCCTGCACCGACTGCAGGAGGATGTGGGCGAGGTATCGCGCTGGGGAACTAGACAAAAAAGAGATCGAGGAGGTGGAGGGCTCCCTTGTCTTCACCGGCGGGACATGCATGGTGATGGGGACGGCTTCCACAATGGCCTGCATGGCGGAGACGCTGGGGCTGATGCTCCCCGGGGGTGCGGCTCCCCCCCACGCCTCTGGAGAGAGGCTGAAAAACTGCGTCGCCTCGGGACGCGCCGCGGTCGAGATGATCGGGAAAAAGGTAAGGCCCAAGGACATTTTGACCAAGGGGTCTTTTTTGAATTCGGTTACCGTGCTGATGGCCCTCTCCGGCTCGACCAACGCGGTCATCCACCTGACGGCCGTTGCGCGCAGGGCCGGGATAGACCTGGCGCTCTCGGACTTCGACGAAATATCAAGAAGGGTCCCCGTCCTCGTGGACTGCAAGCCGGCGGGTAAGGGCTACATGGAGGACTTCTACCACGCCGGGGGACTGCCTGCGCTCCTCAAGGCCCTTGAGCCTCACCTCGACCTTAATGCGAAGACGATAACGGGGAGGAGTCTCGGCGATATCTTGAAAAAGGTCGAGGGGCCGGGCCCCTGGCAGGATACGATCAGAAGGCTCGACAACCCGCTCTATATGAACAAGGATTTCGGGGCAATAAGCGTCCTTACCGGCTCCCTCGCCCCTGACGGCGCGGTGATAAAGGCGGCCGCGGCGGACCCGAAGCTATTACGGCACAGGGGGCCGGCCGTAGTCTTCGACTCGCCGGAGGACGCCCAGAAAAGGATCGACGACCCTGATCTCAAGATCACCCCGGATCACGTCATGGTCTTAAAAAACGCCGGCCCGGTAGGTTCGTTTGGGATGCCGGAGGCGGGCTCGCTCCCGATCCCGAAATACCTTTCCAAGAAGGGTGTAAAGGATATGGTCAGGGTTTCCGACGGGAGGATGAGCGGGACATCCTACGGGGCGGTTGTCCTCCACGTGTCGCCGGAGACTGCGGTCGGCGGGCCGATAGCCCTGGTCGAAGACGGAGACATGATCGAGCTTGACGTGGGGAAGAGGATAATAAACCTCGAGGTGAGCGAAGACGAGCTGAAGAGGAGGAGGGAGAGATTTACCCCCCCCAAGCCGCCGGAGAGGGGTTGGAAGAAGCTCTTCGTGGATCACGTCCAGCAGGCGCACCTCGGGTGCGACCTCGACTTCCTGTAGGATTGTCAAGGAGGTCACAAACACGACTTACCAGTTCCGTTTGTGACGACTTGTTGTGGTATATTTTCATAAAGAATGAAAGGTAAAGTGAGATGATCAAGAAGATACTCTTGGGCGTAGGCGCCCTGATCGTTGCGCTGGTATTGCTCTATACGGCCTTGTATCTGATAATCGAGCCGAAGGCGAACATGGAGCCGGACAACTCCCCGGCCCATTACCTTGCAGAGATCAAGGCAAATTCCGAGAACAAGGTCCTTGTCTGTGTTGGAGACAGCATCACCCACGGGAGGATTAGCCACAACTACGTGGACGATCTGGCATCCGGTCTCTCCGACAAGGGCTTTGACGTGGTTAACGCCGGGATAAACGGAGATCTCGCCTACAACGTCCTCGTGAGGAAAGACGAGATAGTCGCCTGCGATCCCGACTATATATCAATATTTGTAGGGACAAACGACGTTCTCGGCTCCCTGGGCGAAAAGCAGGCGGAGGATTGTATAAAAGAAAAGAATCTCCCCCAGAAGCCGACGGAGGAGTTTTTTCGGGAGAGCCTGACGGAGCTTGTGAAACGGCTTAAAGAAAATACCGACGCCAAGATAGCCATCCTCTCGATTCCCCCGGTCGGCGAAGACCTCGAAGCCGTCCCCTGTTTGAGGAGCGTGGAGTACAGCGGGATAATCAAGGAGATTGCCGCGGAGAATGGATTGACCTACCTCCCCTTGAACGAAAAGATGATCGAATATTTAAAGGAGAAAGGGAATGAGCCGGGCGTTTCCTACGAGAGCAAGGGTCAATTCACCTTCGTTATGTATGTGGCCATTTTGAAGAGCTATGTTCTGGGCAGGAGCTACAACGAGATCTCTGCTGCGAACGGCCTCCTCCTCTTAAGCGATCTCGTGCACCTGAACGGCGTGGGCGCCGAAATGGTCTCCGATATGATAGGGGATTTTGTGCTGAATAATTAGGCGGAGGGCATGAAGTGGTAAAACAGGTTGTTAAATGACCGATTTCCATGAAAAGGGACGATATAGCTGCTTGATTTTTTTTGGGACGAATTTTTGAATTTATCTTGGGCAGTTATTTGAAAGAGTCTTAAAAGCCTATTGATCTCCCCAGCGGAAATAAAAAGTGATGGTCGCATATTAAAAAAAGGCCGATCTCTTTATATCCCGTAACCATTAAAAAAGGGGCCGATTCTGATCTAATGCAGAACCGGCCCTGTTTCCTTTTAGCTCGAAGCTCTTCAGTATTTAGTTTCCAACTGACTTCTCACTTCTTGCTTTTTCCTTTCGCGAACCCCATTTAAGCCTTGACGTTCTCCCAGAGGGAGGCGTTTGCGTTTCCGAAGCCGCCGCAGAGGGTGGCCACGCCGTACTTGACGTGCTTCATGTCGGTCTTCATTATGTTGTTAAGGGTAACGATAATTCTTGCCCCTGACTCTCCGAGGGGGTGACCCAGCGCGATTGCGCCTCCCCAGATGTTGACGTTGTCAAAGGGGGCGTTTTCCGCGATCCCCAGATCCCTGAGACACGCCAGCGACTGGCTCGCAAACGCCTCGTTGATCTCCCAGACGCCGATGTCCTTTACAGTCATTCCCACACGGTCGAGGAGCTTTTTCACGGCAAAGATCGGCCCTATTCCCATTACGGTCGGATCGCAGCCCGCCATGGCCCCGGCTACGTACTTTAAGCTGTAGTTGAGTCCCAGCTTGTCCGCCTTTCCCCTCTCCATCAGAAGAAGGGCGCAGGCGCCTGCGGTAAGGGGGGAGGATGTGGCGGCGGTGACCACGCCGTTCTCCTTAAACGGGGACTGCATCGTGGCCATCTTCTCCATAGAGATCGTCTCTCTTATCCACTGATCCCTGTCGACCATGAACTTGGTTCCGTCCTCCTCTTCCCCCTCCATCGGCACGATCTCGTTCTTGAACTTGCCGGCCTCGGTGGCCTCGAAGGCCTTCTTGTGGCTCCAAAAGGCCATCGTCTCCATATCAACGCGATCGACCTTGTATTGTGCTGCCACCTTCTCCGCCGTGGCGCCCATTGGGAGGTCGTTGAAGTCGTACCTCTGGGCAATTCTCGGGGGGATCTCCATAGCGAACATCATCGGCACATGGGCCATGTCCTCGACGCCCGATGCAATGTAGGTGTCTCCCTCGCCCAGCATGATGGCGCGGGCGGCGTGCTCGGTGGCGGCCATGCCGGAAGGGCACTGCTGGCCGATGCCGTTTGTGGCGACCGATTCGGGATAACCCCCGGCAAGCCACGCTGCACGGGCGATGTCGTTTTGTTTGCCCGCCTGGTTGGCGGTGCCGCAAAAGACGGCCTCAATCTCTTCCGGCTTTACCTTCGGATTTCTCTTAAAGAGGGCGTCGTAGATGTTTGTCAACATAACGTCAGGCGTTATCTTTCTAAGCCACCCCTTTTCGAGGTGCGCACGGGCGTTTGGAGATCTAACTCCATCGATAATTACACATTCCTTCATAGAGCAACTCCTTATTCAGGTTGTAACAAGTTAAATACGTTTCCATTTCCTTAAAAAAATACTGAAATTTGTGCATAAAATAGCACATTTCAAAGTGAATGGCAATTCATTTTTTTCACTTTTTTGCAAGATTCTTTTTTTCCATATTGTTTGACAATAATATAAGCGAAATGTAAAATAGTCCCTTGGGAGCGAGCTCAAACCCCAACCAAGCTCGTATGGAATGAGATAATTGTAAATAATGTGAGGAAAATCATGAAGATTACGGTACTGGGTGGAAGCCCGAAGGGCCAAAAGAGCAACACGATGCAGTACATGAACTACATAATGAAGCACTTCCCCGAAAATGAGTACACCGTCTTCAATATCGGCTACGAATCGGATCAGCTGGACACGAAGCCGGAGTTTTTCAAGGAGGTAATCGATAGTATCAAGAAGACGGACGCCATATTCTGGGTTTATCCGATTCACTACTTCCTCGTCCCATCGAGGATGAAGAGGTTTATCGAGCTTTGCTTCGAGAAGAAGGCGACCGCCGCCTTCAAGGGGAAGTACGCCACCGCCATAACCACGTCGATGCACTTCTTTGACCACACCTCCCTAAACTACATCCACGCAATATCGGAAGACCTGGACATGAGCTTCATCACCCCTTTTTCGGTGATGTTCAACCAACTCGTGGAACCGAAGACGAGAAAGAACCTCCTCCTCTTCGCCGAGGATTTCTTCAACCACGTCAAGAATAAGATACCCACACCAAAGGGGTATCCACCCATGAAGCACAACGTCCCGAAATATTCGCCGTCCAAGGTCAAAGAAAGCCCCAAGGGAAAGGATTACAGGATACTGTTGATTACCGACCAAAAAAAAGGGGATGTCAATCTCGGCAGGATGACAGACACATTCATCAAGTCGACGGAAAGCGAGGTTGAGGTGGTAAACCTGAACGAGGTAAAGCTCCTCGGGGGGTGCACCAACTGCCTCAGGTGCACCTACGACGGGATATGCGCATACAACGACGATATGAACCGTATCTACAGAGATAAGATGCTCCCCGCCGACGCTATAATCTATGCCGGGACGATAGTGGACAAGTATCTGTCGAGCCGGTGGAAGCTTTTCTTCGATAGGTTTTTCGTCAACGCCCACAGGCCCACGCTGGTGGGCAAGCAGGGGGGATTTATCATATCCGGGCCGCTTTCACAGATACCGAACCTGAAACAGCTATTTCTATGCTTCGGCGAGACCTTCGGGCTCAATATCAACGCCTTCGTGACGGACGAGGATAAGGATTCTTCAAGGGTGACCGCCCTCCTCGGCGACCTTGCGGACAGGGTGATAACGAACCTCGAGACAGGCTATAGCAGACCGCCGACCTTCCTCGGGGTGGGGGGTCACAAGATATTGAGGGACCTCAACTTCGCCACGCGCTTCATCTTTCTCGAAAACCACAAGTATTACGTCGAACACAACCTCTTCGACTTTCCACACGGCCAGCGGAAGATGCGGATTATGGGAAGGATATTGCCGCCGCTTCTGAAGATCAAGGGATTCAGGAAGAAGTTTCAGGCCGGCATGAACGACAACATGATAGCGCCGCTTATCAAGGCGCTGGACGAGTAGGGGGTCACAATATATAATATGTTTAGGGGAAGATGGGACTGTTGGTGGAATCAAGCCCAGATGGTGTAAGGTGGTTTGTGCGTTGGGAGGTCGGTTGTGTAAACAAAGAGTGAGCGGTTTTTGCCCCTCGAAACGGCGGAAGAGTCTTATTCGTTTCGATCAGCTTGTGGTGATGCAAGGTTGTTTGTGCGTGGGGGGGGAAGGATGGGAGCAGGTCGTTTTTCGGCATTAGGGGGAAGATTTGCCCGTTGGAATAAACGAGATTGTTTTAAAGAAATACTAAAAATATTTTCATTTTATCTCTTTTATTTGATTTTTTGATTGAAATTTATTTTCAGATAAGATATAAAAATACAGCGACTTAAAGTATTAATTTAAGCTTCATGTTGTCAGGTCTGAGGCTGCGGTTTATATCTTCTTGGTTTATCTTTCTTATATATCTAAAATAGAAGAGCAATTCAATTTCTAAAGTAAAGTGAAATATCTATCAAAAGGATCTATTAAAAAGGAGGTCTAAATGAAACCCGAAGATTATATTTGGGACTATCGCAATCCTTACCTCTGGATGGACCGGGTAATTAGGAGCGCTTTTCCCCCGATGATCATTACGTGCGCGGTTACAGGTGGGGTTCAGGGTAAAGAATCTAACATTAACCTACCTGAGAGCGCCGAGGAGCAGGCCGACCAGGTCTACGAGGCCTACAAGGCTGGCGCAGTCTCGGTGCATCTCCATGCGAGGGATCCCGAGAATCTCGCCCTGACCACCAAGAATCCCGAACACTACTCCGTTGTCAATAAGCTTATCCGTGAGCGCTGTCCCGACATCATCATCAACAACACCACCGGCGGCGGTCCGTGGCTTTCGACGGAAGAGAGGATGTGCTGCCTGTTCGCCGATCCGGCCCCCGATATGGCGAGCCTTAACCTCGGGCCGTTCATGCTGAAGGTCCCCATCAAGGAGCGTAAGGCCCCGATTGCACATCCGAGGGGTGCGATGATGTTTGACGCGGTTATACCGGCAAGCTATTCAGACGTCAATCTCTATGCCAAGACCATGAAGGAGAAGGGCATTAGGCCGGAGATAGAACTCTATCATCCAGGGCAGTACTGGGTACTCCAGGACCTCATCCGTGAGGGGAACGTCGATCCTCCGTATATGGTTCAGTACGTCATGGGATTTCAGACTTCGAGCTACCCGACTCCCGCAAACGTGATTTCTTTGGTCAACGAGCTTCCGCCTCAGTCGATGTTCGCACTCATAGGCGTCGGGCCCTTCCAGATTCCGATGAACGTAATGGGCATCATCCTTGGCGGTCACGTCCGCGTGGGGATGGAGGACAACCTCTATTACAGGAAGGGCGAGAAGCTCGAAAACAACGCACAGTTAGTTACGAGAATAAAGAGGATTGCCGAGGAGATGAACAGGGAGGTTGCCACGGTAGCCCAGGCGAGGGAGATGCTGGGGCTTCCCGCAAAACCGAAAAGCTAATTAGATAATCGGATTTCAATAACGGGGATCGGCCTTGAAAAAGGCCGTCCCCGCCAAGAACCGATAGGGAGTCATTTATGGCAGATTGGAAAGAATCAGTTGAAAACATCGTCTATTCGGGACGAATAAAGGTGCCGTACAAGTGGTATGTGGGGGAGGTCGGGAGCAGGTTTCTCACCGGATTGAGGGACAATAAGGAGTTCTGGGGAACGAAATGCCCGAAATGCTCAAAGGTATATGTGCCACCCGTCAAGAACTGCGGTGAGTGTTTTGCCCTGACCAATGAGTGGGTAAAGGTCAAAGACACGGGAACCCTGGAGTCTTTTACGGTGGTTGACTACTCCCACGCGATGCAGCCGGTAAAGGCGCCCATTATCTACGGCCTGGTTAAGCTTGATGGCGCAAGCGGTTCCATATTGCATATGATCGGCAATGTGAAGAGGGAAGACCTTAAGGTCGGGATGAAGGTAAAGGCCGTATTCGCCGACAAGCGGGAGGGAACGATTTTAGACATCAAACACTTTGCTCCGGCATAGGTTGCCGTATGGATTACCTAAAAGGTTAAAAGGAATGTTGATATGGAAAAGATAGCAATCGTCGGGGTGGGCCAGACGACATACGAGAGAAGCAAGATAGAGACGTTTGACGAGTTGGTCTTCGAGGCGGCCACCAAGGCGTTGAAGGACGCCGGCGGAGAGATCGGGGATATTGACAACATCATCACCGTCTCCAACGATTTCTGGGACGGACGCACCATATCCTCCATGGCTATTCAAGACGCCGCTGGGAGCTGGGGAAAGGATATATCGACAGTGGAGGGTGACGGTACCTTCGGAGCCCTTTACGGGATGATGAGAATCCTTTCAGGCTCTTTCAACACGACCCTGGTTGTCTCCCACATGAAGGGCTCGGAGAGCATAATGAACCTCATAACGAACGCGATGTTCGATCCCATTTATCAGAGGTCTCTCGGAATCGACGCCACATCGTCCGCCGCCCTTCAGGCCCGTATGTACATGGAGATGAGCGGGGCGAAGGAAGAGGATTTGGCCCTTGTTTCCGTAAAGAATCATAAGAACGCAAAGAACAATCCCTTCGCACAGCTTCCTATGGACATAACCGTGGACGACGTGATGAAGTCAAAGAGGTTGGCCGATCCCCTTAAGGTCCTCGATTGTTCCCCGATAAGCGACGGCGCCGCCGCCGTAGTACTGGCGAACGAAAAGGGTCTTAAAAGATTCAAGAAAGACCCGGTGTGGATAAATGGGGTGGGACACACCTCAGATTCCTACACGCTGGGATACAGAGATCTGGCAAAACCGAGGGCGCTTAAGGATGCGAGTCAAAAGGCGTTTAAGATGGCGGGGATTAAAGATCCCTTGAAGGAGCTCGATGTTTGTGAGCTCTACGACGCATATTCCTATATGGAACTTATGTGGTATGAAGGGATAGGACTTGCCAAAGAAGGTAAGGGGGCCGAGCTGATAAAATCGGGGGAGACAGGGATTGACGGAAGTCTGCCGGTAAATCCCTCGGGCGGAGTAATCAGCGCACACCCGGTGCTCGTTGCGGGTCTCGCGAGGCTTATCGAGGCAACGCTTCAGGTAAGGGGTGAAGCTGACAAGAGGCAGATCAAGGGGGCAAAGACCGCTTTGGCCCAAGGGATAAACGGTCCCTGCGGACAAGCCCACTGTGTTTTTGTCGTGGGCACGTAAGGGAGGAAAACATGGGAAAACGAGTAGCCATAGTAGGCTTCGGCCAAACATATCAGAGAAGCTCAAGGAAGGACGTCAACGGACCGGAACTCATTAACGAGGCTGTCAGAACGGCCCTGGAAGACGCCGGGCTGACAATCAAGGATATTGACGCGATCGTCATTGGAAACATGGATCACTTCGAGGGGGTGAACTACGTCGACTCTTGGAGCGTCGAGGGATCGGGCGGAGTGATGAAGCCAATCTTCAAGCTGACAACGGGAGGCACCACGGGAAGCACGGTAGCCATGGCGGGGTACTACCACGTGGCATCCGGGATTTTCGACAGGGTCCTAGCTATAGGGTGGGAGAAGAATTCAGAGTCGGATACGACCGGCGCCATAGTCACGGCCTTCAATCCCGTCTGGGAGCGTCCGAGGTTCGGAGGGGCCATAGCTGGGCTCGCCGTCGAGGCCAGCAAGTATATGCATAACTACAACGTCACCGAAAGGGACGGCGCGAGGGTCGCCGTCAGGGAGAGACTTCACGCCCTGAACAATCCGTATTCTCACCTCCATCAGGAGTGGATGAAGAGTATGGAGATAGAGCAGATAGTCGATCTCCTGGTCTCCTCCGAGGAGAACCAGATGCTTGCCTATCCATTGAGGATGAGCGACATGTGCCCCAGGACGGACGGCGCCGCAGCCGTAATTTTCGCATCCGAAGATATAGCGGAAAAGATCGCCCCGAGGCCGGCCTGGGTGGTATCCACCCACAACCGTCATAACTACTCCCTGCTGGGTGACATCGACTGGGACAACAACGACACGCTCGAGGGCGCCTCAAAGGCGGTCTTTAAGGATGCCGGGATAAAAGAGCCCCTAAAGGAGATAGACGTCTGTGAGCTCTATCTTCCTTACTCCTATGCGGGCCTTAAGTGGATGGAGTCGATCGGCTTCTGCGGTCCCGGCGAGGGACCAAAGCTCGTTTGGGACGGCGTAACCGATATGGACGGCGAGCTTCCCGTAAATCCATCGGGAGGGGTTATGAGCTCAAATCCGATTGGAGCAACAGCACTGCTTAGGGTTGGGGAAGGGGCCCTTCAGGTCATGGGCAAGGCGAAAGACAGACAGGTCAAGGGCGGAGACGTGAACTATGCCTTCACCACCGGTTTCGGCGGATGTAACTGGGCGGATGTAATGCTTTTGGGGAAGAAGAAGCCGTCATAATCGGCGGTGAGATTTTCATTGCCTAAACGAGGATAGATTTTAGGGGATCAAAATGACACAGAATAGTGAACAACAGGAGCTTCTCACCGTTAATTCAGGGGAGGCCTTTCAGCCCTTTAACTGGAGCGTGGGAAAGTACGGCTCGAAGTTTCTGGCGGAGATAAGGGATAATCAAAGATTCATTGGAATAAAGTGCTCGAAGTGCGGGCGGGTTTACGTGCCGCCGAGGAAAATCTGCGGAAGATGCTATGTGGAAATGGACGAGTTCGTTCCCGTGTCCACCGAAGGGGAGATCGGTGTCTGCGCGATAATCCAGTTCGGATTTATTGACCCGAGCACCGGTCACCAGGAGCCGGTTCCATACGGATACGCCTTCATCAAGCTCGACGGCGCTGATACTTATTTGCCCTACTATATCGACAGCACCGATCCGGAGAAGGTGAAGGTCGGGGCCAGGGTCAAAGCGGTTTTCGAGGAGAAGCGCTCGGGAACGATGTTGGACATAAAACATTTCGTTCTTATTGACTGATAATGTTTGAACGTCAGGGGCGCGGGTCTCGAACTTTAAAAGGTTATCGCTTTTAAGTTGTAAAGCGGATTTGAAAGGTGTTTGGTGGTAACAGGAGGAGCCCTTTATCCATCAAACACCTTTTTATATTTTAATAGTATTATTCCAAGAAATATATAATATCATTGACAAAAAGGCCAAGTTAAGTAGAATATCAACTGGAAGTCCCGAAAATATTACATCTATACGTAATAGTTTTTTATGTCGGGACGGATGAATCATTGGCTGGCTGTCCATTATTAATTAATTAGAGGAGTTATTTTAGAAATGGCAAAAAAACAGTTTTGGAAAGATTCATGGGACAAGGGAATTAAAGACTTGGATCCGAAGTTATGGGAGAAAAGCTACGTCGATGCAATCAGGCCGACATTTGAAAAGTTCCCTGATAAGGCGGCCTTTGGCTTTATGGGCGTCGAGGTGACGTTTTCGGAGCTTGACCGCTATGCAAATCGCTTTGCGAATATGCTCATTGAAAACGGCCTCAAAAAGGGGGATGTGGTTGGCATAAACCTCCCAAACATCCCCGAGTATCTCATCGCTTGGCTGGGATCACTGAAAGCCGGCTGTACCATAACGGGCGTATCGCCGCTTCTAATGGCGGATGGGATGCAGTATCAGCTCAAGGACTCCAAGGCCAGGTGTCTTGTTACCCTCGACGCAATCTTTCAGCATAGGTTTTTGGAGATAGCCGACAAGCTCCCGGACCTCAAGGTCGTCGTTGCGGCGAGCGTCGGGGGATTTCTTCCCTCGATAAAGAGCTTTCTCGGCAAGCTCCTGAAAAAGATCCCTTCCGGCAAGGTTACTCCCGTTAAGGGCAAAAACGTTATGAAGATCGAGGATGTCGTCAAGACCAGCAAGTACTCGGACGGCGATCCAAAGGTAAAGGTAAAGCCGGACGACATCGCCTATATCCAGTACACAGGGGGGACAACGGGCCCGCCGAAGGGAGCGATGTTGACCCACAGAAATGTCGTTTCAAACCTCCTTGTTGTGCAGGCGTGGCTTGGCTGGGAGCCGGGAAAGGGATTGGCCCTCTCGGGATTCCCCTTCTTTCACATCGCCGGCCTCTTCTTCAACAAAAACTGTATATACCTCGGCTGGACCCAGGTACTTATCCCGAATCCGAGGGATACAGAGCATATTTGTAAAGAGATTGAGAAATACAAGCCGACCGCCCTCGTTAATGTGCCATCGCTCTATCAGCTGCTGATTACGACTCCGAAGTTCAAACAGCTTGACCACTCAAAACTCGAGGTGTGTATATCCGCGGCATCGCCGTTCCCGGAGGAGTCCCAAAAGGAGCTTGAGAAGATCGTTGGAAAGGGCAAACTGCTTGAGGTCTACGGGATGTCGGAGACGTCGCCCTTGACCACGATGAATCCATTTAGGGGAAAGAAGAAGCTGGGCTCTATAGGGCTCCCCCTTCCTAACACGGATATCAAGCTTCTGGACCCTGCAACGGGAAAGGAAGTGAAACTGGGAGAGGCGGGTGAGATATGCGCAAAGGGCCCGCAGGTCATGGTGGGCTATTACAACAAGCCGGAAGAGACTAAAAACTCCGTCGACAAGGACGGGTACATGCACACGGGAGATGTCGCCATCATGGACAATGAAGGCTATATGCGTATCGTCGACAGGACGAAGGATATGTTAATAGTCGGCGGCTACAAGGTATTCTCGGTCAAGGTGGAAGACGTCCTGTGCGAACATCCCGCAATAGACATGGTCGGCATAGTGGGAGTAGAAAACCCGGAGAGGCCCGGTTCCGAGCTCGTAAAGGCATTCGTCCAGCTTACGCCCGGATACAGTGGTGACAAAGAGGCGCTGAAGAAGGATATTCTCGATTTCGCCAAGAAGAAGCTCGCCCCCTACGAGGTCCCGAAGACCGTCGAGTTCATGGACCAGCTTCCCCTGACCCCTGTCGGAAAGCTCGACAAGAAGGTGCTGAGGAAGTAGGGAGAAGATATTAAATATCACCTGTTTTGATAAAGAGGGGAAGGGTATCGGATAATGTTGAAAGATTAGGTAGGCAGCAGGGCTTTGATTACGGGGAAATTGATGAAGATAATAGGTCCTGCCCGATTTCGGCACAGGCTGTCTTCAAAATTCATCCTGGAAGGCCTGTTCCTTCCGCTCGCTCGATTGTCAAGGCAGAAGTAATGTAACCGGTTGTCAAGATAGTTGTTGAAATAGCTTACAAGGCAGTGGCGGATTAAAAATCCGCCACTGCAACTTATCGGTATCGCTCCTCCCCATTTTTATCGGGGCCGAAAGGTGTTTAACTTGAACTTTTCCATTTTGCTTTCGGTTCGGGGTTTTGGTTTGAAAAAGTGGCGGCGGCGGTCCAAGATATTGTTAAAAAAGTTTTTGATTACAGTCGGTTGTTGTTTAAACAAATATTCAATTTCAGATGAAGAGAGGATTAATGGAAAAAGTTTTTTTTGAGGACTATCAGGTGGGAGAGACCTTCGTTACTCCAGGGAGGACCATGACGGAGGCCGATATCGTCAACTTCGCAGGTCTGACGGGGGATTGGCACCCTATTCACACAAACGTCGAGTACGCGGCGAAGACAATCTTCGGAGAGAGGATAGCCCACGGGATGCTCGGCCTCTCTATCGGATCGGCCCTCGTCTTTCGTCTCGGCCCCTACGTATTTACGCCGAAGAAGTTCATCGCATTCTACGGCATGGACAAGATTCGCTTCACCGGCCCAATCAAGATAGGCGACACCATAAGGTGCGAGGCCACCGTGGCGGAGATGAAGGAGAGGGACGAGAACACGGGAACCATCGCCTACGAGGCAAAGATAAAGAATCAGAGGGACGAGGACTGCATAATCTTTTCGCCGAAGATCTTGGTCGGCAGAAAAAAGTAGAGGGCATTAAAAGCTATTTGTTCCAAGGAGTTGTGTAATGGATTTTGAGTTTACATCCGAGCAGAAGATGCTGAAGGATACGGTCGCCAAGTTCGTGGACAAGGAGGTAATCCCCCGGGCGCCGGAGATCGACGAGGACGGGAAATTCCCCGAGGAGAACTTCAAATCAATGGCGGAGCTCGGCCTCTTCGGGATATCGATCCCGGAGGAGCACGGCGGAATCGGGGCAGATCTCATGTCGGCCGTTCTGGTGATGGAGGAGATAAGCAGGGGATGCGCCGCCACGGCGAATACCTTCGGCTCCCACGCCATACTCTGCACCGAAAACCTCTACAGGAACGGAAACGAGGAGCAGAGGAAGAAATACCTCCCCGACCTCATCGGCGGAAAGAAGGTGGGCGCAATCGCCATCACCGAGCCGGAGGCCGGGTCGGACGCCCTGTCGATGCGCACGAGGGCCGTCAAGAAGGGCGACAAATACATCCTCAACGGCACCAAGATGTTTATAACAAACGGACCGCTCTGCGACGTGGCGGTGGTCTACGCCAAGACCGACCCGAACGCCGGCCACAAGGGTATAACGACCTTCATCGTGGAGAAGGACTTCCCCGGCTTTTCCACAGGAAAAACGTTGAAGAAGATGGGGGTCAAGGGCTCGCCGACCGGTGAGCTTATCTTCGAGGATATGGAGGTCCCGGCCGAAAACGTCCTCGGAAACGAGAACGGGGGGATTAAGGTCCTCATGAACGGCCTCGACAGGGAGAGGATCATCTACTCGATTACTCCCATCGGCGTGGCCCAGGGGGCCTTCGACGTGGCGCTGAAGTACGCCTCGGAGCGCGTACAGTTCGGCACCGCGATAATCAACTTCCAGATGATCCAGGAGATGCTGGCCGACATGGCCACCGAGCTCCAGGCGGCGAGGCTGTTGTCATACTGGGCGGCGACGCTGGCCGACCAGGGGAAAAGGGTCCGCCTCGAAGCCTCCTACGCGAAGCTCTTCTGCTCCCAGGTGGGGATGAGGGTGGTCGACAGGGCGACCCAGATCCTGGGCGGCTACGGCTTCATCAGCGAGTTCCCGGTGGAGAGGATGTACCGCGACATGAAGGGGATCGAGTTCGGCGCCGGCACCACCCAGATCCAGAAGCTCATCATCGCAAGGGAGCTGATAAAGGGGATGGGGGGGGCATAAGAAAGGGTTGCTTAAGATTTAAAAAAGTAGTGTCATTTCGATCGTTAGCTTTTCTCAGAACAAAACAAAAAAGCATAGCAATCTGGTGTTGTGATTTAGTTTAATCTGATATCGATAAAACCATAATGGAAAATAGGGCAAAAAAATGTAATAGAAATGGTTTAGAGATAAAACAAATATCAAAAAACTAAAGGATTGTATAATTGCACAAAAACTGAGATAGCGGATGGCAATACTGATACTTGGTGCAGGTTTCTCCAAGTGGGCTGCGAACTTACCATTGGCGAATAGTCTATTTGATTTTGCGATCGAACCGGATGGAGTTCAGGAGGAGAATAGGCTCCACTTTGTGAGAGATATCAAGGCTTCATGGGATTATTTGAATCCTAACAAGCCAGTTGAAGCGTTCATTGACTTTGCAATGCACCAGAGCAAAAAAACTGCAAAATTGGTAGTCTGGTATATTGTCCGACGCTTGTCGGAACCATACATTTGGAAAGAAAGACATGCCGGGAGGTGGCGCCGGCATGTTTTCATGATTGATGAAAATCGCAGATTCGAGAGGCCAGGTGTAAAAAAAGCACAGAATTTGCTTACTAATACTTTCGGCATGTATCTCCAGGGCATCATCACGACTAATTACGATATGCTGGTAGAGTACGCATTGGGATCTCGTGGATTTAACTATGGAGTCCCCGGAGAAATACTTACTGGCCGTGGTGCCTATCCTGTATCTAATTCGGTGACTCTGACTGGTAAATTACCGTTAGCAAAAATCCATGGAAGTATCTCGTGGCAATCGGACATTCATTACACAGACGGTCGTCGTGGTTTAACGGGAAATGCGCTAGTTCTTGCCCCAGTTCAGAACAAGATAATGCCGCAGGAACTTAAGGGGCAATGGCAGTTGAGCGCGAGACTCCTCAATGGTGCATCACGATTAGTCGTCTTTGGATTTGCTTTTAATACATATGATACTGAGTTTTTGGAACACCTTAGAATCCACAGTAAAGCGGTTAAAAATGTATTAATAATAGATATAATGCCGAATATTGATACTGCTAATGAAGTGTTCACAGGTGCTTCTATTGAGACTATGCCACCTCCGCCAGAATCTGAAGTAGATATTCGTAAATGGCTTATACGATCGCCATGAATATATTGTCTAAAAGAGTGCCCCCATGACCCTCCCCGATAAAATCGTCGATTTTCACGTCCACCTCTTTCCCGACAGGATGTTCGACGCCGTCTGGCGCCACTTCTCGGAAGTCTACAAGTGGGACGTCATCTACCAGCTCTATTGTAAAGAATCCGTCTCCCACCTCCGGGAGAGAGGCGTCGGCCCCATCGTCTACTCCAACTACGCCCACAGGGCAGGCGTGGCGAAGGGCCTCAACGACTGGAACAAAAAGATACTGGACGAGATAGACGACCTCTACTGCTTCGGGGCGTTCTCGCCGCTGGACGATGAAGCGATGAAGATCGCAAAAGACGCCCTCAAACACCCAAAGATGCTCGGGTTCAAGCTCCAGCTTCTGGTACAGGAACACTATCCGGCGGACGAGCGGTTCTTCCCCCTCTACGACCTCGTGATGGAGAGAGGCAAGCGGATACTCTTCCACGTGGGGAACGGCCCGGCGGGAAACAGGTTCGTCGGCTACGACAATTTTGAAAAGCTTCTCGACCGCCGCCCCGACCTCCCCTGCAACGTGGCCCACATGGGCGGGATGGAGTACACGGAGTTTTTTGGACTACTGGATAATCACGAGAATATCTATCTGGACACCTCGTTCACGTTCATCCCGAAGATGGCGCCCCTCTTCGGCCTCGAGGATGTGTTCGCCGATCTTAAGGGCTTCTGGGGAGACCGCCTTGAAAAGTACAAGGATCGAATAGTCTACGGTTCGGATTTCCCGAACCTGATCTTTCCGAGGGAGGACGAGATAGAGTGCCTCAGGGGACTCAGCCTGTCGCGGGAGTTCTACGATAAGGTCTTTTACGAAAACGGGGTTAGATTGATAGGGAAGCACGCGGGGGATTGAAGTGGTGGACCTTGTCCTGCTTATTTTTTCCGGACGGGTCTGTAATCGAACTTCATCGGCTTGAACTTACCTCCCTCGAGGATGACGTAGTCGTAATCCCCGTCCATCCAGAGGCCGACGTTGACGTAGAGGCGCTCCCTGCCGCTTAAGTCGGTCCTTTTCAGCTTCCGCTCGTGAAAATGGCCGATGACGACGGCGTCGTACCCCTCCCTGAAGCGGACGTTGGCGAACTCCCATGCGATCTCCTCATGGTCGTCTTCCTTCCTTTCGGTGTAGGCCCGGCTCGCCCGGCTCATCTTCTTTGCGATCATCTCTATGACGAAGTTCGGAGTACACCTCCTGATAATGCGGAAAAGGGGGTTTCTCAAGAAACATCTCAAGAGCCTGTAGCCGTAGTCCTTTCTGTTCACCTGGTCTCCGTGGGCGATGTAGATCCTCAAGCCCTGCGTCTCCATGTCCCACGGCCTGGAGTAAACGGAGGCACCGATACGGTCGGTGAATATCGGTCCCATGAAGAAGTCGTGGTTCCCCTCTGTGTAGCGGATGTCTACGCCGTTTCGGGAGAGATCGAAGAGGCGGTCTATGACCTTCTCGTATCTTTTCGGGACGAGGCTTCTGTATCCGACCCAAAAATCGAACAGATCCCCGAGGATGACAAGGATTAGGGGGCCGGGTGTCGCCTCTCTCTCGGCTTTTAATACGTCGAGAAAGAAGAGGAGGGCGGAGTAATTCTCATCGTCAGGACTTGTGAGATGGCTGTCCGTAATGAAGTACGTTTTTCCGCTTTTCGAGGTCATAGGATTTCTAAATGATATTAAGGTTCTATCGGGCGGGCCTCTATTTCGGCTCTATCGCCTTGTCATCTTTCTCTTCCTCGTCGTCATCCAACACTTTCTTTTTCTTGCCGAAGAAGTAGGCCACCCAGATGCTTATCTCGTATAGGACTATCAGCGGCCCGGCCATCATCAGCTGGGTTATGACGTCGGGGGGAGTCAGTATTGCCCCTACTATGAATGCTCCAAGGATGGCGTATTTTCGATATTTTCTAAGAAACTTGTGGTCGACGATACCGATGCGTGCAAGGACGAAGATAACCAGGGGAAGCTCGAAGATCACCCCGAACGCTATGAGCATCTTCGTGGCGAGGGAGAGGTACTCCTTTATGGAGGGCATCGCCTGTATGACATCCGACGAGAATTTACCGATGAGAAACTGAAACCCGAAGGGAAAGACGACGAAATAACCGAAGAGGGCGCCGCCGACGAAAAAGACGGCGGAGATGATCGATATAGGGATTAGGATTTTTTTCTCTCTCTTGAAGAGGCCGGGCGCCACGAAGGCCCATATCTGGTATATGATGTAGGGGGCGGCGAGGAAGATGCCGGCTATTATCCCGACCTTGAGATAGGTGAAAAAACCCTCGGTCACGCCGGTGAAGATCAGCGTTTTTCCCGGAAGGGCGTCGAGGAGGGGCTTCATAAGGAGGGAAAAGAGCCACTCGGACATCCAGTAGCATACGGCAAATCCAAGGGCCGACGCGATCAGAATCTTTATCAGCCTCGTTCTGAGCTCTTCGAGGTGTTCGATAATGCTCATTGTTGAGCCTTCCATTTCATTCTCGTTCTGTCCTTTTTTTGCCTCTTCGCCGTTGTTTATGTTTTTATCTTTCTCTTCCAAGCCTATTTTCCTTAACAGTAAATATCGCTCTATAGTAAATATCGATATTGCGATATCGGCAAATATCTCAATATCGATACAGTGGTATGGTGTTGAAACCTTTTAGGACTTCCCTAAAAACATTTCTGTATTACTTTTCCTCTCAAGATAAACCGGACTCAAAAATAAGCCTTCTCCCTACCACCGCCGATTTTTTCGCTGCTTGTTATAAGTGTTAAGCTGTTAAAAAAATAGGGATTGAGTTACAGTCCCATCAAATTTGCTAATTTAACTAAATATGAGGCCCGGGGGCTTTACGCCTCTTAAGTTTTTAACAACCATCCCTTGTTGGCATCAAACCGTCCCTCCATTCAACCCCATCGGAATCAACGTGACGCTCTCCCCCCCGACCATCCTCCTCCGGTAATCCCCTCTCTATCTCCCTCTGGTTATCCCGATAGCCTCCCCACTTCATCCCCTCCCTCCACCGATGCCGTACCTATTTCTTGCCCTCGGCACAATCGTCTCCCCCGCTGTCCCCCTCGGAATCGCCGTAAGGATCTCCCTTATGTCCGTTCCCGCCGCCCCCCGGCTGACTCGAATTCGGGGGATTATTGTCATCCTCGCTCATGAAGTCGTGAAAGGCCCTGTTTACGTTTACGCTGTTCCTTATCCCGTCCGTGGCCTTTCTCAACTCTCCGAACCCCTTCCCTATGGCCCTTGCCACCTCGGGGAGTTTCTTCGGCCCAAGGATCAGGAGTGCGACCACGAGTATTAAAATAAGCTCTGGTGTACCAATTCCAAACATACTTTAATCATACGAGTTTTTTCGTTGTGTGTCAAGGTTTTATATAAGGAATATAGGAGGGAATTTTTTAATTGCTCCTTGGCCTAAAAGGGGATATTATGTATATAAGGAGGAAAGGTATGAAAATGAAAAGACACAATCTGGTTTTCGCTAAACGGCTTTTAGCTATTTTATTTATAACGCTGATTTTCATTGCGGTCTTAACTGGAAGCGCATCTTCCAAGGGGCTTGAACGCTACAGGCTTCCGAACGGGATGGTGGTGCTCCTTTATCCCGATGGCTCCACTCCGGCCGTTGCCATGAACGTCTGGATTTCCGTGGGGAGCTTCAACGAGCTGGAGGACGAGGGAGGGATATCCCACTTCCTTGAGCATCTAAGCTTCAAGGGAACCGAAAAGCTTAAACCTGGGGAAGGGGCGGCGATAATCGAGGCGTCCGGGGGATACGCAAATGCGTATACTTCTTTTGACTCCACGGTGTACACGGCCAACGTGGCAAGCCGTTTTGTGGAGGATATGATAAGGGTCGTGGGAGATTCCGTTCTAAATGCGACAATACCCGAGATCGAGGTGGAGAACGAGAGAAAGGTGATCTTGGAGGAGATAAGGATGAACATGGATTCCCCAAGCAGGAGGATAACGAAATTCATGTTTGAAAAGTCTTTTCCGGGGCACCCCTACGGAAAACCGATCATCGGGACCATGGAAAAGGTGAAACAATACACGAGGGATGAGATAAACGAATATTGCAAGACGTTTTACGTCCCCTCGAACATGATCCTCGTCTTGGTGGGTGATTTCGAGCCTGCGCTGGTAAAGCCGATGATCGAAAAGTACTTCGATTCCAAGCGAAAGAGAGAGATTGTCAGGCCCGCGCCGTCCGTGAGATACCCGATAAACAACGGCCTTTCGGTCGACGGGCTTTACGATAACGTCAACATGGGGTACCTCAAGATCAGCTTCAACATTCCCCCGATAGACCACGAAGACCTGTATGCCCTCGATGTATCCGCCCTTATACTGGGTGAGGGGAGGGGCTCTCGTCTTTACCACCGTCTTGTGGACAAGGAGAAGCTCGTCTATTCAATAGACGCCTTTTCCTACACGCCGAAGAGGGCAGGGCTGTATCTGATAAGCGCAAATCTCGACCAAAAAAATATGAGTAATGCCGTGTCGACGATATTAGGGGAGGTCATAGCTCTGAAGACGGGAAAGGTTACGGAGGAAGAGCTGAGAAACGCCAAGACCAGCATCAAGACGGACTTCATTTACGAGAAGGAGACGTTTAAGGGTCTCTGCGGGACACTCGGCTACTTCGAGACGGTTGTGGGAGATGTGAAATTTGAAGAAAGCTATCTCAAAAATATCGAGGGTGTTAATGACGCCGATATAAGGAGGGTTGCAAAAAAGTATTTCAACGAGAAGAATCTCACGGTTACGTATCTTCTCCCGGAGGATGTTGCCGAGAGCGTAACCGAAAAGGGTGTCAAAGAGGCCGTCCATCTGGGCTTTAATGAGGGAGGAAAGGAAGAGGCGGTTTCCTCCGGGGCGGAGTTGATACATGGGGAGGCCGGCTTTAAGGCAAAGCTAAATAACGGAATAACCCTCGTGATAAAAGAGGAGCCGGAGCTTCCTATAATCTCGACCGTTGCGATTTTCCCGGGCGGCGTGAGGTACGAGAGCGAAGAAAACAACGGGATAAATGAAATATTGTCATATATGCTGACCCGCGGCACTGAAGATCTTACGGCCAAAGCCCTGACCGACAAGATTGATTCGATAGCGGGAAGCATCAATGGTTTTTCCGGTAATAACAGCTTCGGAGTCAGGACCCAGTTCTTGAAGGAGCACGAAGATGAGGGATGGGAGATATTTTCGGACGTTATCTTAAATCCGACGTTCGACTCGGACGAGCTCGAGAAGGTAAGGGAGAAGGCATTGGCCGCAAAAGACGCCGAGGCGGACAATCTTGTCCTGACCGTCATAAGGCTCTTCAGGAAGAGACTCTATGGAGATCACCCCTACTCGATGCCGAGTACCGGAACGAAGGAAAATATAGAGAAGTTCACCAGAGACGATCTTGTTACGTATTACAGGGACCACGCCTTAGCGTCTGAGATGGTTATAGCGGTGGTGGGGGATGTGAATGCGGAGGATGTCCTGAAGAGGGTGGAGGGGCTGTTCGAGGATTTCCCCAAGACCGAGGCGACGCCCCTTGAAATCGAGCGTCCAGAAAAGCCAAGTTCACCGAAGAGGGCTGTTACGAGGGTAAGGGGAAAGGAGCAGGCCCATATCGTCATGGGATTTTTGGGAGCCGATCTCAAAAGCGATGACCAGTATACCCTCGAGGTTCTTACGGCGATACTCTCCGGGCACGGGGGGAGGCTATTTATCGAGCTTCGGGAGAAGAGGGGGCTTGCCTACTCTGTCACCGCAGTGAACCTGGGGGGGGTGGATACCGGATTTTTCGGGGTCTATATGGCTACCAAACTGGAAAATCTCAAGGAGGCGATCAAGGGGATCGAGGATGAGCTTATAAAGATAAGGGAGGGGGGAGTTACGGCCAAGGAGCTTGAGAGGGCCAAGAACTACGTTGCGGGTAACTACGAGATCGGCCTACAGGAGAACATGGATATGGCGATGACAATGGCGACCAACGAGCTTTACGGGCTGGGATACGATTTCTTTGCCGAGTATCCGAAGAAGATCCTCGCCGTGACGGAGGAGGACGTAAAGAGGGTTGCCGAAAAATATATCGATTTCAGCGGGAAGATCACGGCCATCGTCAGGCCTTAGAATTGATTAATCGGGTTAATTGATGACAGGTCGGTCATCAGGGGGAGAGGTTTGCGCGGGACGATTGGATAAAAAACATTGGAGGTTGAAATCACGATGGACGCAATGGATGCAATGGATGCGATATTGACAAGGAGGAGCATTCGGAAATATACCGGCAGACCGGTCTCCGAGGAGACTGTGAAGGAGCTACTGACCGCCGCAATGTCGGCCCCGACTGCGGCGGATCAAAGGACGTGGGAATTTGTGGTGATAGACAATCGGAAGATCCTTAACGAGATACCGGGCTTTCACCCTCATTCAAAGATGCTTTTAGGTGCGCCCCTCGCCGTCTGCGTATGCTCCGATCTAAGGAAGGAGACTAGGGCCGGTTACTGGCCCCAGGAGTGCGGCGCGGCGACCCAGAATATCCTCATTGCGGCAAACGCCTTGGGCCTGGGGGCGGTGTGGCTGGGGATCCACCCTGTCGAGGAGAGGGTCGAAGGCCTGAAGAAGCTCCTGGGTTTGCCGGAGGGCGTGATGCCCCTCTCCCTCATCGCACTGGGTTATCCCGCGGAGGAGAAGCCGCCCTTGAATCGCTACGAAGGGGGGAAGGTCCACAGGAACGGGTGGTAAGGATTATTTTTTAGGGGAGGGGAAATATTCTTTACAAGATTAATAATAGAATATAGTATGAGACACATATAAGAAATAGTATTGATTCATTTCGGGGGGTAGAATATGGAAGTTGTATATCCAAACTGCGGATTCAAGGGAAATATTAGAGACGAGCGAATTCCCGATAGCGGCAGGAAGGTGACATGTCTCCGTTGCAAGACGGAGTTTTTCGTAAAGAAGAATCGATCTGCAAAACCGGAGAGCGGGACGGGCGAAAACCTGATCTCAAATCCACCCGGGGGGAGCTACGGGACGAATATATCGAAGCCCAATGAAGGAGGCAGAAAAAGGAGTCCGATTCTGGTATGCTCCGTACTGCTGGTTACGGCGGCATTTTTTTACATCTTGGGATTAATATCCGGCGTTATTGTTTACGAGGCCGACTCCGAGTCCGATATAAAGGTGTCGGAATCTGTCGGTATTTAGGGTGATATTGCGGGTGATAAATCCAAATCGGGCCTTTCGGAGAAGAAGGAAAGCGAAGTTTCCGAAGCCCCATACTCCGATGAGGAAAAGAGAGTTCCGGCTGAAATTCCGTAGTCCACGAAGGGGGGAGTCTATGCAAATAGGCTGATGGAGTCTTTGTTGACCCTTTCCGAAATATAAACCGAAAAAAATATTGAGAATAATTGTAGTATCAAGGTATATGGAGAAGAGGCCGTTAATAATTTAAAAGAGATGGATTGAGTTTGGGGAATATTTTTAAAGACAATTATGGAGGCGATAAATATGGGGCGGAAATTCAACTGGACAAAATTGGGAAAGAGGTGATAATAGGACTGGCGATGGATGATGAAGAGATCATTAAGATCGGCAGGGGAGACAGCGTAGAATTCAGCGGAAAGTTAATAAACTTTAAAAATTTTGGATATGGTGTAGGGAAAATCTATCTTTATAACGGCAGGTTGAAGAAAAAATGATCTGAAGAAGTCGCAATAGAAAACCGTTAAAACCTTTTTATCAATCGGCCCTCTCCCAGGCGGACCTACCCGATTTAATTAATCGATTGACCATGCCTCCTTTTTCCATGTCTAAGAGCACGGTCAGGATCAGCATCAGGGTCATCGCCTCCATCGAAAAGGGCACGTCCGGAAAGATGGCCGCCATGATCTCCTTGAGCCTCAACGGCCCGCCGGCCAATGCATTCTTTATGATCTCCGGGTATTTGAGGCCGCCCGAAAGCGCCCTTTCGAGTACCTCTCTCGCCTTTTTTCTTCCCACCGTCGGCTCGCCGTGTCCGGGGATCAATATCTCCGGCTCAAGCGAAAGGGCACTCTTCAACGATTCCACGGCCGAGGCGTAGCTGGAGCGGGGATTGTTGAGGTCCATCCCCTGGGAGTTCTCGAAGTCAATCAGATCCCCGGCGACGAGGAGGCCGGCATCCGGGATGAAATATCCGGTGTGGCCGTCCGTGTGGCCCGGAAGGGAGACCGCCCTTACCTCCCTGCCGATTGTGTCGGCACAGATACAGTCGCCGCCGGAGACCACGCCGTCAACCTTTATCCTCGGCTGCTTCCCCCATGCGTACCGGGTGAGAATGCGAGCAAGCAAGATCGGATATGGGAAGACCTCTTTGGTCAACGGGCCGAAGTCGGGGAGAAAGCCATCGAAATTGTCTTTGGGATTCTCGATGTATCTCTTGGCGGCGGCGGAGGCGAAGATCTTGGCCCCGCTCTTCGATTTTAAAAGCCCGGCCGAGTTTATGTGATCCCAGTGGGAGTGGGTGTATGTTACTTGCCCCACATCGCTCAATTTCAGGCCGTCCCTCTCGATCGCCGCCTCGAGCTCTTCAAGGGCGCCGCCAGAGACGACACCGCTGTCTATCATGAGGAGGGCGTCACCGGAGACGATCGTCACCGAGGCGGAGCCCGCCCCGGGCCTTATCTTCTCGCCCGGCCTGTCTCTGTAGGTGTAGATACCGTCGGCTATTTCCACTGTTCTCGTCCTTTATATTTGAGCCCATTTAAATATCTAAGTGTGGAGTATAAGTGTAGAGTGCAAAAATTATTGTTTGAAATTAGATCACTCGGAGAGGTCCTAAAAACTTGCTGATTTTTGGAATAGTTTTTCTGTAGATGAGAATCCAATTGTCAGGGGCCGCCTGTCAACGCAAAAATAGAGAGGGGGTTGAATCGATGCAACTGCGGCGTCTTGATCTTCGATTTGTAAATCTTATAAGACCGGTCGTTTATGTGTCCAATCTATCGCTTCCTCCCGTCAAGTTCTCACTGTCAGGAACATGTAGACGCTGGCGAAGAGGAAGAGTATGTTTGCGGTCCAGGCGGCGATGAAGGGCGGAAGGGTTCCCCCATGCCCCAGGGATACGCAGATGCTGTGGACCACCCAGTAAAAGAATGAGAAGGTAAATGCGATTACCGTTGCGGAGGCGATTCCCCCGCGCCTCCCGATCATAAGGGCAAAGGGGGTGGCGATGAGGGCCATGATGAAGTTCACAAGGGGATAGGACACCTTAGAGTGAAGATCAACCCTGTATCGAGTGGTGTCGTATCCGTCGTCGTTAAGACGATCTATGTAGCGGGAAAGCTGGCGGAATGACATCTTTTCGGTCTGTTGTTCAAAGACTATCTTGAAGTCCTCGGGTCGCTCTTCAATTTCGTAATACTTCACATCATATTTCTTGACGTCCAACAATGTCGGGCCGGTGAAGTCCTTTTCGTCGACCGTGTGTAATTCCCAGCCTTTTTTTGTCCACTCTGCGTCTACAGCCATAATCGTCTTGGTCAGTGTGAAATTCTCATCGAAGTGATATATCGTTATACCCTCGATCTTTTTTTCCTTGGGCAGGAATCGGTCGATGTAGTAGATTACGTTCCCCTTTTTGACCCATATCTTGTCGAGCTTGTATTCCGGCTTGATCTCTTGTTCCTTCCTCTTTATCTTGACGATCTCCATATAATCGGTAAGTCGGTTTGCCTTTGGGACGATATACTCGTTTCCGAAAAAGGCTATTATGCTTATTATGAAGGCCACAACAAGAATCGGGGTAATGACGGCTATGTGGCTCACCCCGCATGTCCTCAGGGCGATAAGCTCGAGGTTTTTGCCCATAAGTCCCAGGGATATCAGGGTTGCCAGCATAACCGTTATGGGGAGGCTCATAAAGAGCATAAAGGGTATCTTGCTGGCAAAGTATAGCAGTATGGTTGAAAATGAGGATGGATGATCGAGGAGTAGCCCCGTATTTTCAAAGACATCTACGATAAGAAACAGAACGATTGACGCGGATATCGCGAAAAACATTATTACGAAGAACTGCTTTAAAATATACTTCTGTATAATTCTCATTTGTTGAATCTTTGAAATATCTTGTTTATAAAAGCCAGAATATTGTTGTAGAGCGTGATTATCAATACGGGGGATTCCCGTCCGGTCTTGATAAAAATATACAGCCCCGCCCCTCCCATGATTGCGTTACCTATCCACATCGAATATATGGGGGGGATCAAGCCGTTTTTGCCCAAAAGCTCTCCTATGAGCATAAAAATATAGTAGATAAAGATGACAATTATGGCGAGAAACATTCCCCCCGACTTCCCCCGGGGGTTTGTCTGTATACCCAGAGGGATGCCTATAAGCATAAAGACAATGCAGGCGAAGGGAAAGGCAAAACGCTTTGAAATCTCGACCTGTCTCTTCCTTATCGATGATATCGTGGAATCGTAATTAAACTTCGCTTCCGGATCACCGGGATTTTCAAGATACTCTTTTTCGTGCCCGACAAGGTCATTCCTCAGCCAATCGATGTCGGCGTACAGCTCGCTCAGGGTCATCTCGTAGTCCCTTTTTAGGATCTTCTCATTGTTGTTTTCGTCGCCGAATATGTTGATGTTTAGATCATATCTGCTGAAGACGGATGTCTGATCGGAGTCCATGTTCTTTCTCGAAAGTATGATAGTCCCGTTAATCAAGCTGATGGTGAGAAAGGAATTGGACTCATCGCCCCGAATGTAACCCTCCTGGGCAATAATGGTAACCGCCACATCCACATTGGTCTCGTCGTAAACGAGAATTCCGTATAATCTATCGGAATTGGACGGTATCCTGTCAACGTATATGATTATTCCCCTCATGTCGTTGAAGACCTTTTCATGGAGGGCCACGTTGACCTGGGAGCCTATTATTCTGACGACGAATTTATGGAGGTTGAAGTTGTTTCGCGGGGCCACGTAAATGGTGAGGTAAAATGTTACCGTAAGGGTCAGCATGGTAAAGAGAATCACGGGGCGGATAAGCTGGTAGACGCTGATTCCGGAAGCCTTAAACGCAATAATCTCATAGTCCCTCGAAGCCCTGCCGAAGGTGAGGATAATGGATAAGACCAGGGACATTGGGATTGTGAATACGAGGAAGTTGGGAAGCATAAGGGCGATGAGGATCACGACGTTGAGAAAGCTCATTCCCTGACTTACCATCATCTCGGTCAGCTGGAATATCCTTCCCATGACTATGATGAAGCTGAATATTACAAGGCCAATTGAGAAATTGGCGAGGATTTCAAGCATGAAATGTCTTGAGATAATTTTCTGCATAACGCCCTATTCTATACGATTAGGTTCTTAAAGTAAATAAAAAACTATCTAAAAACTATAGAAAAACTTACTGCATTAGGGAAGCTGTAGGAGCGAGAGGTTTGATGGTGCGGCGAATCGCCCCCATCTTGATTCATCAGTTACGACAAAAATGTGGGAGACAAAAAGGAATAAGGGCCGCACTAAAAAGTCTTTGCCCTAAGGCTCGCGGCGCCGGTCTCCCTCAGGACTATACAGGCGACAATCCACGCCGATACCCGGCCCTGCGGGACCGGCGTAAATAAGTAATGGGGGCCGTTAAGACGGGGAGCCTTTCGGCCGGGTGATCTACAGATTTGCCGAGATTTATAATAAGGTCGTACTTTTATGTGATACAGCCGTCCACGATGTCGATAAGTATTGAGATGAGGAAGAGGAGAGCGGTAAGGAATTTTATAAAGGGGGTCTTTTATGTGAGCATCGCCATAATGGCAGGGATTATCGATGGCCTGAATTTCGTCAGGATGTTTGGTATATTAAAGATTGGATTATTTGTTTAGCGGTCTATTCAATGATTACTTTTCCCTTTCCGGCAAATTCTATAAACGGTATATCGACCGCTTTGCTCTCGTCTTTTTTTTGGGAGATATTGACTACCTTCGGGATGATCTTACCCTGCCAGCCAATAAAGGTCCCTATCTTTACCTTGAAGGGTGACCCTTCCACAATCTCCTTTACGACCGGATTTGTCCTGGATAAAACGGCGAAGTCTCCCTTCCCCTTTATCTGTAAAATATCCAGGACATCGTCCTTTAAGAGCTTTATCGAGCCGTTTTCCCAGGAAATACCGGACTGGAAGGCGAGTATTGAAGATTCATTGACGTAGAAGACCTCTTCGGAGTCGATCGTAAAGATGGTAATTCGCCTGTCGCCCGGTGAGATAAGCACCTTGCCATTCCCTTTTATCTTCATGATCGGGTTTCCCTCTCCCCCCAGGTCATCTTTGGACTGCTTGCCCTTGTGGCTCTTCTTAGTGGTTTCAAAGTCAAGATTGCCCTCGGCCGCCACTATGCCTCCGCTTCTCGCAAAGGTGTGGCCTGAAAAGATAATCTCGAGGTTATTGTTGTCGGTGATTGCGAATTCGCTTCTTCCGGCGGCATCCTCTTTTTCAGCCTTCTTTTCTCTTTGGGTTTCGGTTTTCCCTTCTTTCGCGGGCCTCTTTTCGTCGGACGACTTTGCCTCAACCAGACCGTCTTTGTCCAGGTCAAGACGAATATGCTCCACCTTGCTCTTATCCTTTGACTCCGAGATCTTGTCGCCCTTTTCAAAATCACTGAGCATTTCCTTGAGCTCGGGATCAAGGGTCAGGTCGCCTATTTGAATCTCGTGATTGGATTGATCTTGATTCTCCTTCTCTTTCTGTTGCTTCTTTTTGTAGAAATCCGGCTGTACGACGCCCGCGATGATGCTCTCCATCTTTCTCGCCATGCTTCTCGACCCCGCCCTTAAAAACTCCTCCCGGGCGGTTTTATATTTACCCAGCTCTGCGTATACGAGGCCGAGGTAATTATGGGCCTTGTCGTAGTTGGGCTTGATATTTAACGCCTCGTTCAGCTCACGTATGGCGTTGAAATATTTTTCAGTCTTGAAATATATCAATCCCAGATTGACCCTGAGAGTCAGGTTGTTTGGATTTCTCTTCAGGAGCTTTTTATAGATGGTCTCGGCCTTAGGGAAGTCTCCAATACTGAAGTAGATCATCCCCAGCAGGTTTTCAACCCCTTCGCTGCTTGGTGAAAGCCTGTAGGCGTCTTCAAGGGTCCGCTTCGCTTCTTCGACCTTCCCGTCGTCAAAGAGCTCGCGTCCCTCCTTGAACAACTTCAGAAATTCTTCCTCGGTTGAAATCCTTCTATTGTCTGGAGACAAAAAGACCCTCTCGAAAAAAATGTAATAATGAGTATGCTACAGGTCCAGCGGCCTGTCGCTGTAATAATCCAAGAACTTCAAAACTTTCTTGATGTAATTTTTTGTCTCTTTATAGGGGGGAATCTGATTGTTGTATTTAACCACGGCGTTTTCACCGGCGTTGTAGGCGGCCAGAACCAAAGTCAGGTCTCCCTTGAAAAAATCCATAAGGTAATTAAGGTATTTGGTTCCGCCGTAAATATTCGATCTCGGATCGAAGATGTCGTAAACTCCGAAACGCTTGGCTGTGGAAGGTATCAACTGCATAAGGCCGCACGCTCCTTTCTTGGATACGGCCTTCGGATCGAAGTTGGACTCGGTCTTTATAACCGCCTTGATAAGGGAAGGATCAATCCCGTAGAGCACCGACGCATCCTTTATTATGCCGTCGTAGGTACTGGTGCTGTAGTAATATTCTTCGTAGGTTACATATTCCTCTTCGTACTCGTCGAATATCATTGTGTAGCCGCTGGTGGTGGGGATGTTCGTGAAGACTATTGTCCCATCGGGCTCGACCTTTTTGTAGTAATCGGCGTGGGTTTCCGGAATTGCTAAGATGAAAATAAAAATTAGGAGTGTCAGCAATGAAAGTGGAATTTGCACAGGGATTGAGGCTCCTGATTTACTTGAATCTTCCATTTTCTCGCTTTTATATAAAATTATATATCAAATAAGTAAATACCCTTAAAATTATGCATAGTTTAATATAAGAAGTGGTAAATTACAAGGAAAATTTAGAATTATTTAATCGGAAAAACGACATTTTAACCTTTTATTCAATTTTCTTAGTAAAAGTTTTTGACTCTTAGGTTCAATATATAGTAAAAATGTCTAAATGTCAAATCTACCCTTGACTCCGGAGATAATATGTCTTAAAAAGTTGATATGTAATTAATATGAGATCAATTCAACGGAAAGTGGATTTATGGAAGAAACTTACTTTTACGATTACCTTGTAGTCGGAAGCGGGATAGCGGGCCTCAGCTTTGCGCTTAAGGCCTCGGAGTCGGGGAGAGTTGCAGTCATCACCAAGAAGGAAGACAAGGAGTCAAACACGAACTACGCTCAGGGGGGAATCGCGTCGGTGATGAACAAGCTCGACTCTTTTGAATATCACATAAAAGATACCTTGAAGTGCGGCGCGGGGATATGTCACGCGGATGTTGTGGAGATGGTGGTGAAGGGCGGCCCCGACATGATAAGGGAGCTGGTCGAGCTGGGGGCCAACTTCTCTATGACAGATGGTGACGGCGCTCCCGCATTCGACCTGGGGATGGAGGGGGGGCACTCCCAGCGGAGGATAGTCCACGCGAAAGACCTGACGGGGGCCGAGATAGAGCGGGCCCTGATTGAGAGGGTCAGGGAAAATGAAAATATCGATATTTTTGAAAATCACATTGCGGTGAACCTGATCACCGACCGCACGATGTCGAAAGCCCCCGTGATACCGAAAAGGGTCTGGGGAGCCTACGTCCTCGATACGGATGAGGGGAATGTATCGACGTTTTTGGGCAGGATAACTTATCTCGCGTCGGGAGGGGCGGGAAAGGTCTACCTCTACACGTCAAATCCGGACATCGCCTCGGGAGACGGGATCGCCATGGCCTACCGGGCGGGCGCCGAGGTGGGAAACCTGGAGTTCGTCCAGTTTCACCCCACCTGTCTTTATCATCCCGATGCGAAGTCGTTTCTTATCTCGGAAGCGGTGAGAGGCGAGGGGGCGATCCTACGCCTTGCCAATGGCGAGCCGTTCATGAAAAAGTACAGCGAAATGAAGGATCTCGCCCCGAGGGATATCGTGGCCCGCTCCATAGACAGCGAGCTGAAGAGGTCGGGGGATGACTGCGTATTCCTGGATATCACCCACAGGGAAGCGTCCTTCATCAGGGAGCGCTTTCCGAACATATACGGGAAGTGCCTTCAGTTCGGAATAGACATTACGACAAGTCCTATACCGGTGGTTCCGGCGGCCCACTACATGTGCGGGGGGGTGGTCGTGGACAAAAACGGAAAGAGCAGCGTTGAGGGCCTCTACTGCGGGGGCGAGGTCACGATGACCGGCCTTCACGGCGCCAACAGGCTGGCGTCGAACTCGCTTCTCGAGGCGGTCGTTTATGCGGACAGGGGAGCAAGGAGGGCCGCAGAAGAGATAAAGGCCCTGAAGATAAAGCCGCCCGAGGCGCCCCCCTGGGACCCGAAGGACGCCGTGGACAGCGACGAGGAGGTGGTCATCACCCAGAACTGGGAAGAGGTGAGGAGGTTCATGTGGAATTACGTCGGGATCGTCCGCTCCGACAAAAGGCTCGAGAGGGCCATGAGGAGATCCAATGCCCTCCACAGGGAGATCACCGATTATTATTGGAACTTTACGATCACCTCCGACCTCATCGAGCTGAGAAACATCGCGCTTTTGGCCTATCTGATAATAAGGTCGGCGATGTCAAGAAAGGAGAGCAGGGGACTCCATTACAATATTGATCATCCGAAGACGGATGATAAAAAATTCAAGAAGGATACTATCCTCGTGCGGAAGGACTGGGATTGACGTTGGGGTCGGCGGTTATATCCCAAGAAAGTCAAGAAAAAGAACAAGAGATAAGATGCGGTTTTCGGCGATTTGAGACAGGAGAAAAAATACTTTCTTCTCCCTCAGTAGTTGAAGGTTTAGTGTATATAGGATCTGCAGATAATTTTTTGT
>JAFGIX010000007.1 GCA_016929395.1 Candidatus Zymogenus saltonus | reverse complement strand
TTTAGCCGTTAAAAGAAGCACAAATCCTACATCATCTTACCCCTTTTTACGACTATAAAAGTTGCACTTGTGAGTTGAATTCACCTCTCATTAGCAACCTCAAACCAGGAAAAATTTTTGAAAAAGGAAAATAGTATATATGGAAAGCGTTGTTGATCTCTCTTTTATAATAGCATTTTCGGCCGGCTTTTTGAGCTTCTTCTCACCCTGTGTCCTGCCCCTCTTCCCAAGCTACCTGACCTTCATCACGGGGATCTCCTTTGAAGACCTCAAGGACACCGATGTCAATATTAACCGCCGCTCGGTGATAAAGGCGACGATCCTGCACTCCCTCTTTTTCATCCTCGGCTTTACCGTCGTCTTTGTGACCCTCGGGACGCTGGCAAACATCATCGGCGGGACGCTCTTGGAGTTCAAGGAGATACTGAGACGGGTCGGGGGGGTGATCATTGTCCTCTTCGGGATATTTATAACGGGAATAATCAGGATACCGTTTTTGGACATGGAAAAGAAGATACACTTAAGGGACAAGCCCGCGGGTTATTTCGGGTCTTCCATTGTCGGGGTCACCTTTGCCGCCGGCTGGACGCCCTGCATAGGGCCTATAATCGCCTCCATCCTCGGGCTTGCCGTTATCGGCTCCTCGGAAAACCCGGTATACGGAACGCTTCTCCTTCTTGTATTTTCTCTTGGGCTCGCCATCCCGTTTTTCATCTCGTCGCTCGCCTTTAACTGGTTTCTCTCCGCCTTCGGCAGATTCAAGCGCTTCATACCGGCGATAAACATAATCTGCGGTATAATCTTGATCGTACTCGGATTGTTCCTTTTTTTCACCGATTTCGACACAATCATGATGTACATAGGATGAAAGTGAGTGGTTTTTGTTATCAAATAAGAAAGAGAGTTTGTAATGTATGTAGGCTCAAAGGTACGGTTAAAAAAACATCTTTAGTCAGTAAAGACTCCATCGACATAATTCTTTATCGATTGGGCACATGAAGGTTTTTTTATAGTTTTTTTGAGGTGGTATTATGGCCGAAAGTGAAGACGTAAAGGGGATCGGGCCCGGCGGAGAAGATGGAGAACCCAAGGGTAAAAAGAAGATTGAAGAACCGAAGGGGGAATCCAATGGAGCAAAAAGGATAGCCGGCTCGAATGACGATGTTAAAAAGGGCGGGGAAGCGGAGATAAGCTCGGATGATAAGCTGTTTTCCGTCATCAGCCATCTCTCGGGACTCCTTATGTACTTAGTTCCCCCGTTCCAGATCGCAGTTCCGCTTATAATCTGGCTTATCAAGAGCGAGGAGAACGCCTATATAAGGCATCATGCGAGACAGAGCACCTTCTTTCAGATATTGATCATCGCCGCCTATTTGATCTCCGGTCTCCTCTGTTTTGTCCTAATCGGATTTCTCCTCCTTCCCGTTGTGGCGGTCTTTCACATCGTGTACACTATTCTTGCCTCGATCGCCGCAAACAGGGGTGAGCTTTACGTCTACCCCTATATGGATCGCATCTTGAAGAAGTTGAATATCAAGATTGACTGATTTCATTTGTTGACGGCACTGACCGGAAAAATAAACAAAGACGCGAAGGATTAAGGGTTCGGTTTAGAGGGAACAACACGTCATTGAATCCGCAGATTCGCAGTACGGCGATTATGTAAAAACAGTTTTTAGTTTCAAGGTATGACTGCGGCTTAAAGCTTTAAACTACCTATTCAAATACGAGTGTCTTTTCGGCTCCCTTTCAAACGGCCGATTTTTTCAAAACTTCTTTTTCATCTATTCAATACATTGTAACATTTGTTATATATGCTTATTATTGCTGTTGACACCATTCTTAAAAATGCGCTATAATTCCACTGAACACGGGATATCTCAACACTTCCGATTTTATTCCAAACAACATACATTTTCTTTTATAAAAGGAGGATTCAACATGGCACACGTTCAAAGAAATATCGCCATCAAAGCACCCATCGAGAAGGTTTTCAATTACATTACCGATCCGATGTCTTCCGAGGAGTGGAGCCCGGGTTTAGAAAAAATAACCGGAGTTATCGGCAGTGGAGTCGGGAGACGGGATAAGTGGGAATATAAGATGGCCGGAATGAAATTCAATGGAGAGTCGGTTGTAAAAGAATTGAATCCCCCGGATCGCTACGTTCTCGAGAGTGTCGCGGGAATCATTAGTAAATGGGTATTTGTCCTGGAAAAATATTACGACGGAGACACGAAGTTGAACTTGGATATAGAATACACCATTCCAGTTCCTATTTTGGGAAAGCTGGCCGAGAGAGCCATTTTGGGGCAAAACGAAAAGGTAGCCGATCAAATAATGAATAACATCAAGACAAAGATGGAGAGATAGGGTCTATCTTGTTCTTTGCCTTCACTATTTATCTCACATCTTGAATTTCTCGAACCCCTTTATGATGAGGAATAGCTTCCGCCTGGGCGTGTCTCATATACGGGAGTGATTCTGAAGAGGTTTTTTTTAACCTCAACCACCTCCCAAACAGATCCCTCAAAAACGTGAATTATTCACACCTTTATTTGAGGAAAAGCGTAAAAAAAGGATATATATGGAAAAACTCTTTTCAGCTCATTTCATTTTCTTCTGGCAATTTCGAGCTTTTATTAGTATAATTTTTTAAGAAATCAAAAATTTGTAATGTAGACACACAAGTTATTTGCTTTTTTTATCGCTTTTAATGTTACAGGAACTAATATGAAACTCTCAGGCAGTCTTGAGAAAAACAAATTGAGCGATATCTTAAGGGAGATAAAACAGGAAAAGCTCACTGGTGTCCTCGCCATCAAATCCCAGGAGGGATTCGGCACGATCTACTTCCATAACGGCGTTATCATAAAAGCGTATTCCCCGATCTTCAGGGAGCGCCTCGGACGCCGCCTTATAGAAAAGGGCCTGATCAACGAGAAGGACTTGAGAAAGGCCTTGATGTATCAAAAGAAGGAGGGCAAAAACCTCCGCATAGGCGACATCCTTATAAGGTCTGGTTACGTTTCAGAGCAAGACCTAAAGACAGCCCTCAACGAGATTATGGAAGACATCCTCTACTCCATGTTCTTCTGGGACGGGATATATCGATTTGAATCTGAAAAAATCTCCGAGAATGATATGGACCTCTCCATCGACGTAGATCACTTCCTCGAAGAAGTCAACAAATCTTTCTCCATGCTCGAAGAGGATTTTGACATCACGGAAGAAGACCTGGAACCCAAAAGGGATCGCTCCTTCCACCCGGAAAAATCGAACCTGAAGGAGGAGATCATAAAATCGATCGAGAACGTGACTCAAAGCATCTCCTCGTTCTCGCCCCAGGAGGTCGTTATCCTGGTTGAGGACGAAAAACTGATGAGGACGATCTTCTCCGACGGCCTTGCGAACTTCGGCTACCGTATTGAAAGCTACGACAATCCCGCAGACGCCCTCGAAAAGATCAAGACGTTGGAGCCCTCCAGGGTTTCTCCCGCTATGATCCTTGATCTGGTGATGCCGGGTATCTCATCCACTACGGAGATTTACGGCGGGCTGGAGCTCCTGACCGAGATAAACCAGAATTACCCGCACATACCGGTCATAATCATGACATCCCTTATGGATAAGGAGATAAGGCTGAAATCGCTCTTCATGGGGGCAAGCTACTTTTTAAACAAGCCGGATAAATCGATGCTCTCTTCCGGCCACCTCAGATCAGAGTTAGATCAGTTTGTGGAGGAGCTTTCATTATGCGTGGAAAACCTCTTCAGAAACAAACGGATCAGCCACGAAAAAGAGCAGCTCGCCTTTATCAGGGAACAGCTGATAAACGAGCTTCTTGACGCAAAGCTGGAGCTGGGATCGGCCGAAAAGGAACTGGAAAGGGATATATTCGACCTTACATTTCTGAAGAGGACAACCCAGGACCTGCTGAGGGAACAGAGCTTTTCCTTTATTGTTGATACCATTTTCAAGTTTTTGCAGATAGATCACAACAGGGGTTTTGTGGGAGTGATTAAAAGGGGTGATCTGAAATACTACAGGGGCTTTACAAAGATGGATAACGACAATATCCCTGAGCTGAATAAGAATCCCTCGCAATTGACCATCGGAACTTACGAATTCAAATCCTTCGAGGATGTATTGAAGTCAAGCAAGGTGTTTGCGGGCAAGATATCGGACGAGGACAGCCAAATCATACAGTCTTACATCGGCGGATACAGGCCCACAAACAGCATTATAATACCGTTTAAAATCTACAACAAGCCTATCGCAATCATCTACTGCGATGGGGAGCCGGGAAGTCTCGCCAGCACGAACCTCGACCAGATTAAAATTCTCGCGGACACGGCTTCATTGGCGATGCAGATTACCATCTTGAACGAGAAAATCACCGGCAGAAACTGAGTCGACCTTTTCACAGCGTGGGGTTCAGTAGATTTTCTTGAGAGATGGTAAGTGATAGCGAGTATCAAACCTCTCTGCAATAACGGTCGGTGGGGGATTGGAAAAAGCGAGGAAACACGCTGGGTGAGGAGATGTAAATGGAGAGGAAGGACATAAAGAAAACCTTCGTTTTGCCCTTCGGATAATCCGAAGGGCATTAGCATCTAACAGGATACACGCCCCGTCAGGCCACTTTTTTTAATCCTAATATCGCCTTTGGCAACGACATGTCGTGAACATGAGGCAATTCTCCGATTCCTGCATCGTACGTCTGATTTCTAAAAAATCCCGAGTTTAATCCGAAAACGGTCCCCGTATTCCAAAGCGATACAGAGCGGCCGGCTTTGCCCCGCCGTCTCCCTTGCTTAGAGAGGTCATCGGTGAAAGCTTCAGGAAACCCCTCCGGTCGCCATAGCCTCGGCGAGGCTTAACGCCACCTTTCTGTCCGCATCCAGAAAATCGAGCCTCAAAAGCTCCTCCGGCCCCGCCCACAGGATCTCGTCGTGATCCCTGGACGAATATTCAGAAGAGGCGCCCGAAGGTGCCATCTCCGCTAGATAGAAGAGGATAAGGACGCTCTTGTCGGGATAGGCGTGGTTTACCGCGTCAAAGAGCCTTCCCACCGAAAGCCCGATTCCAAGCTCCTCCTCTATCTCCCTCACGATGCTGTCCCTTGGGTCTTCTCCGGGGCGGATCTTCCCGCCCGGGAACTCCCACTTTTCCGGATCGCTCTTCCCCCTTCTCCTTTTCCCCACAAGGACCCTCCCCTCCTTTACGATAAGGGCGGCGGATACCAGGACTATCTGTTCAGGTCTCATTGTCACACTTTTTCAGGATTTCGACAAATTCATCGCTTTTAAGTCGCGTTTTTAAATCGTGTTTTAGATAGATATGTTTTTTATATCAAAAGAGACCCATTTGAAGCAAGGATTAACCGAGGTCGTCTCCCCCACCACTTTGCGCCCACCCCAGGCGATTAAATAACTCTATCAAAAAATTTTTACGGCCAACTCCTTTTTTAATAGGGACAATGGGTAAATGTAAATACAAACGGGGCATTGGTGAGAATGCAAACAAGTTTACTCTATAAATTGGGCTTTGGAAAATACAAATTGGCGGTGAGCGGCGTGAAAAACAAATGGGATTCAAAAAAACGGGAGTCCTGAAGAAATAAAAAGTCGACGGCAGGGAAAAATGTCGGCAACGGCAGTTAAAAAATTGCTGGTGAGCAGCGGGTCGGGGGGCAAAAAAAGAACGGCGGCAACTACTCATTAAGGAGGCGAAGAACCTCCTCCCTCAGGTGAAAGAGGGCTGTGGGCCCCTTGTGAACAAAGGAATCGGTCATCTTCCTTATGGCCAAGGGCACCTTTTCCTCGGACATTATGGTGTATGTAATGATCCTTATTCCTTCGGGGATTCTCTTGTCTATCCTCTTCCTCACGTTCCTTATTATATCGAGACCCTGGGGATTCCCGGTGCCGAGGAAGAGGTCAACGATAATCACTTTGGGATGAAGCTCCAAGATCCAGTTGATACCGTCTTCGGCCGTCTCCGCTTCCACGACCTCTATTCCCTCTTCGGAGAGCGCCTCGACGATCTGGGTCCTCGCAAATTTTGAATCCTCTATGACGACAACGAGTCCCCGCTTGGCGGTGTCGGTGGCCACTTTGTCTCTCGCACCACCTCCCCCCGCATCTCTCTTTCCGATCTTGACCTTAAACGGGGTTGCGCAGGACGAACATATAACGCTCTTCCCTTGGTCCGGCACCTCGGTCGGATCGAGGAATATCTCCTTTGAGCAGCTCGGACACGTGGCTTTAATGAATTTAGTCATACCACTTTTTTATACTTTATTGAATCTAAAGTGTCAATGAAAAATATTGCATAATGTTTTAATTTTATTAAGTAAGCTTGGTCACAAAACGACCCAAATCACTATTTAACGCGGGTATTCAAGGCAATTTAAACCGTTTTGAATCATCGGGCGGACTATACTATCTCTATCGGGACGTAACCGCTGATTACCTTTTTGATCCCGTAGCCCGAAAATAGGACCGTAAGCTTCAGCCTTCCGCCGATCTCCTCCACGCCCTTGACTATGCCGTAGCCGAAATCCGGGTGCTTTATTCTGACTCCCGGGGCGATTGTTTGCGTCGATCCCCCGATTTTATCGAAACGCCCTGTAATTCCCCGATTTTCCCGGGCGTAGTCCTCGTCAAGCTCAAGCTTGTATTCATCGTGAGCCCTGAACCCACTTCCCGCCGTCTCGATATAGTTTCTGTCCACCTCGTGGACAAACCTCGAAACGCTGTTTATCCTCTCGGTGCCGAACACCCTTCTCCTCCTCGCCGATGTGAGATATAGCCTCTCCTTTGCCCTTGTCATTCCCACGTAGCAGAGGCGCCTCTCCTCCTCGATGTCCTCTATGGTGTCGAGGGACCGGCCGTGGGGGAAAAGCCCCTCCTCCATCCCGGCGATTATAACGACGGGAAATTCGAGCCCCTTGGCGCTGTGGATCGTCAAGAGGGAGACCCTCGTCCTCACATCATCGAGTCCGTCGACATCGCTTACCAGGGCTATCTGATCGAGGAGGTCTGAGAGGGGGGCGTCGGGGTTTTTCTCCTCGAACTCGCTTACGGCCGTAATAAACTCGTTCAGGTTTTCTATTCTCCCCTCCGCCTCTACGGTTCCCATCGACCGGTAATAGTCAAACATCCCGGAGTCGAACACCGCACCCATCGCTGCCCCGTATAGGGAGTCGCTTTCGGATATGCTTTTCAAGACCTTAAGCAGCATATCTATCCCGTCCGCCGCCTTCTTAGATAATCTTCCCTCCTTTAAAAGAGACTCGGAGGCGTCGACCAAGTTGACGGTTTTCTCTTTTGCTAATTCTTCGATCTTCTCGATCGTCTTTGCCCCCACGCCCCTTGGCGGCACGTTGACGATCCTGAGAAAGCTCTGGGCGTCGTCGGGGGAACCGGCCAACCTTAGATAAGCCACCACGTCCTTTATCTCCATCCTCTCGTAGAAGCGCATACCCCCCACCACCTGGTAGGGAATCCCGGCCCCCATAAGCTCGTCCTCGAATGGCCGCGACTGGGCGTTTGTCCTGTAGAATATCGCAAAATCTTTTGCGTCGTATCCGAAGTCCTCCATGAGACCTGCGATCGTCCTGACGGCGTACCCGGTCTCGTCTCGATCGTCGTATCCCTCGAAAAAGACGACCTTGTTCCCCTCTTCGTTGTCGGTGTAGAGCGTCTTTCCCTTTCTGCCCGTGTTTTTTTCTACGACCGATCCGGATGCAGCCAGGATGCTCTTCGTCGACCGGTAGTTTTTCTCCATCCGAAAGACCACGCAGTCCGGAAAGTCGTTTTCAAAATCGAGGATATTCCCGAGGTCGGCCCCCCGCCAGCGGTATATCGACTGGTCATCATCGCCTACAACGCAGAGGTTTCTGTGTTTTGAAACGAGACGCTTTATCAGCTCATACTGGGCGAAGTTCGTATCCTGATATTCGTCAACTAAAAGGTGAATGAACCTCTCCCGATACTTGTCGAGTATTTGGGGATTCTCGTCAAACAGGATTACGCAGCCCATTATCAGATCGGAGAAGTCGAGAGCCGAGCTCTTTTTTAGCTCCTCCTGATACCGTGCATAGACCCTGGCAGTCCTCCGGCTGAAGGGGTCCTGATACGTCTCCCGAAACAGGTCCGGGGTCATGAGCCTGTTTTTTGCGATCTCTATCGCATATAAAACACCCTGGGGACTCAGACTCCTCTCGCCGATGTCAAGGTCCTTTAGAATCCTGCGCATAAGCTGTACCTGATCCGTTGAATCGTATATGACGAAGTTCGGATTCAGGCCGGCCGATTTCGCCTCTATCCTCAATATCCTCAAGCAGGCGGAGTGAAAGGTCGTAATCCAGGGGAGTGCGCCGGGAGACGGAATAAGCCTTGACGCCCGCTCCCTCATCTCCTTTGCGGCCTTGTTTGTGAAGGTAACGGCGAGGATCCGATCCGGGTGTATCCCGGAGGCGACGAGATAGGCGATCCGGTGGGTCAAGACCCGGGTCTTCCCGGACCCGGCGCCCGCAAGGACAAGGGCAGGGCCTTGATCGAATGTCACCACCTCTCTCTGGGTATCGTTTAAGTTCTTTAGGATCTTGTCCATCTTCGGCAAAACCCGCCCATTCGTTTTTTTTTAAAGTTGAATATAAATTCGTCGGGAGGAAAAAATATGCGTAAAAAAAGCTGTTACGGTGATGAAAAAATCTTTTGCTTCACCTACATGTTCCTCAACTTGTCCAGGTCTTCGTCCTTGCCGAGGATTACCATTATATCGCTGTCCTTCAAGACGAATTTGGCCTCTGGATTTATAACCATCCTCTCCGGAATAAGCTCCTTTACGGCTATCACGAAGATACCGTATTTTTTTCTGAGGCCGAGATCCAAAAGGCTCTTTCCCGTAAAAGACTTGGGCACCGGAGACTCCTGAATGCTGTACCCCTTGGAAACCGGCAGGTAATCGAGAACGTTCGGCCTTGAGAGGTTGTGGGCCACCCTCTCCCCCATCTCCTGCTCCACGTGAATCACCTCTGTGACGCCGAGTCTCTTCAATATCTTTCCGTGGTCTTCGTTTATGGCCTTGACCCAGATCTCTTCAATCCCGAGTTCTTTCAGGTGAAGGGTCACCAAGACGGAGGCGTCCATCCTCTCCCCAAGGCTGACAACGGCGACGTCCACGTTTTCCTTGCCGATACCGGAAAGGTTGTCCATCGATACCGCATCCCCCTTTATGGCCTGATTCGAGTAATCGCGTATCCTCTGGATTACATCTTCGTCTATATCCATCGCCGTCACGTTTTGTCCCAGCTCATACAGGGTTTTGGCCACTGTAAAACCGAATTTCCCAAGGCCGATTACCAAAAAGTTTCTCATCTTTTACCCCCTCTCCTTACCCAACCAGAATGTCCTCTTCGGCGTATCTAAAAACCGCCTTCGGTTTGCGCTTCTGCAGCGCCAGGAGAAAAGTCAGGGGCCCCAGCCTCCCAATAAACATGGTGAGAATTATGAGCATTTTATTGATCGGATGGAGCTCGCTCGTTATCCCCATGGAAAGCCCCACCGTTCCGAAGGCCGAGACCACCTCGAACAGGGACGACACGAAGTATTCGCGATCTCTCAATATAATGTCCCCTCCCCAGATCTCGAAGATCAAGATCAGAAGCATTACGATTATGACCAGTATGGAGGAGGACGCCACTATCGCCTGCGCGTGGGATACGGTCTCTTTGGGAACGCTTCTTCTGAAGATCGAGACATCCTCCTTCGACCTGTAGCGGGAGATGATCAGCGCCCAGATCACGGCCGTCGTGCTGGTCTTAACTCCCCCGCCGGTGGAGCCGGGAGAGGCCCCTATAAACATCAAGATTATCACCGTCATCAGAGTGGGATTAGTCAATGCATTTATGTCGATCGTATTAAAGCCGGCCGTCCTGGAGGTAACCGACATAAACAGGCAATCCACGATCTTCTGGCCCAGGGTTGCGTCCATGGCGGGATTAAAACTCTCGAAGAGAAAGATGAGGGCCGCGCCCCCAATAATCAGAACTCCCGATACCATCAATACCATCTTGGTATGAAGCGTTATCCTGTATGTTCCTCTCATTCGAATGTATTGAATAATATCGTCGATGACAAAAAAGCCGACGCCGCCTAAAACTATAAGGACCATCAGCGGGATCAATGCAAGGAGGTTGTATCTTAGGCTCATGAAGCTGTCGGGAAAAAGTGAAAATCCGGCGTTACAAAAGCCGGATACCGAGTGAAAAACGGAAAAGTATACCGCCTTTATCGTATCACCACCGGTGACCTGAAATATAGGGTAGAACATGAACAGGGCGCCCAGTATCTCTACAGTGATCGTAAAGATGAATATCGTTTTGAATATCCCCCACATGTCCCACTTGGTCTTGGGAGCCATCATCGATGAAAAAATCGACTTATGCCCGACGCTCACCCTTCCAACGAATACGAAGGTAAAGAGCACGGAGAAGAAGACGATCCCTATCCCTCCAAGCTGTATCATGGTGATAATCGCCACCTGACCCGTCGTCGTAAAATCTCGCGCCGTGTCAAGGACGATAAGCCCCGTCACACAAACTGCGCTGGTCGCGGTAAAGAGGGCGTCTATTAGGGAAATCTCTCCGGCGGTCGTGGAATGGGGAAGCAGGAGCACGAATGTGCCTATCAGTATCCCGAGTATAAACCCCGTAAGCATGAATCTTGCGGGATTGGTTTTATAGTAGACAATCATCTATTCGACTGTCACGCTCTTGGCAAGATTTCTCGGCTGATCCACGTCTGTCCCCTTCAGGTCGGCTACGTGATAGGCCAAAAGCTGCAGGGGGACGACGAGGACGATGGGGGTAATCAAGGGATCGGTCTCGGGGATGTAGATGATATCGTCAATCTCGTACTCATCCTTTATCACCTCTTTATCCCCCGCGTTGGCGACGGCGATGACTATGCCGTTTCTCGCCTTGACCTCCTTAATATTTGAGAGGACCTTCTCGTAGGTGTTGTTTTTTGTAACAACGGCGACGACCGGCATCTCCTCGTCGATGAGGGCTATGGGGCCGTGTTTCATCTCGCCGGCGGGGTAGCCCTCCGCGTGGATGTAAGATATCTCCTTGAGCTTGAGCGCCCCCTCAAGGGCGATGGGGTAGTTTATCCCCCTCCCGAGGTAGAGAAAATCTCTGGCGTTCATATATTTTCTTGCTATCGCCCTTATATCGTCGTTGCCCGCAAGAACCTTCTCCACATATCCCGGAACCTTGATGAACTCCTGGAGCCTCATTCTTATCCCGTCGCTTTTGAGCTTTCCCATTATCTGGGCGAAGTAGAGGGTCAAGAGGTAAAGGGACGTCAGCTGCGTGGTGAAGGCTTTGGTGGACGCAACCCCTATCTCCGGGCCGGCGTGCGTATAGATGACGCCGTCCGCCGCCCTGGCGGCGCTCGATTCCACCACATTGCAGATCGAGATCACCCAGGCCCCCTTGCCCTTTCCCTCCTTCACCGCCGCCAAGGTGTCGGTCGTCTCGCCGGACTGCGTAATGGCGATGATCAGTGTCTTCTGATCCACGATGGGATCCCTGTATCTGAACTCGCTACCCAGCTCAACGTCCACGGGAATCCTCAAGATCGATTCCATCATGAACTTCCCCACGAGTCCGGCGTGCCACGATGTCCCGCAGGCTACTATGGTGATCTTGTTGAACTTCTTGATCTCCTCCGGCGTCAGGTTGATCTCCGACATGTACACCTCCCCCTCCTCCGACGATATCCTCCCCCGGATTGTGTCGATGATACCCTGGGGCTGCTCGAATATCTCCTTCAACATGAAGTGCTTGTAGCCGCCCTTCTCCGCCATTACGGGGCTCCAGTCTATCCGCCGGGACTCTTTTACCTTTTTGTTGCCGTCAAGGTCGGTGACGCTGTATTGGCCGTCCCTGTACTCCACCACCTCGCCGTCGTCCAGGATAACGACGTCCCTCGTGTGGTTTATGATCGCCGGAATATCGGAGGCTATGAAGAACTCCCCATCCCCGAGTCCTAAAATCAACGGGGACTCGTTCCTCGCCGCCATAAGGACATCGGGCTCGTCTTCCTTCAATATCCCCAGGGCGTAAGACCCCTCGATCATGTTTAAAGCGCTCAAAACAGAGTCCTTAAAGCCTTTCCCCGTTTTCACAAACTTGTAGATGAGATGGCTTATCACCTCGGTGTCGGTCTCGGACGAGAACTCGTGTCCCTCGCTTTTGAGGAGCTCCTTCAGCTCGAGATAATTCTCGATGATGCCGTTGTGGACCACGACGATGCTCCCCGCCTTGTGGGGGTGCGCATTTTCGTCCGAGGGCTTGCCGTGGGTGGCCCATCTTGTGTGACCTATCCCCACGTTGCCGTCCAGCGACTCTTTCGATACGATCTCCTCCAGGATCGCGAGCTTTCCCTTGCTCCGCTTTATGGTGACCTTCCCTCCGGTAATGACCGCGACCCCGGCGGAATCGTAACCCCGATATTCAAGTCTCTTCAGGCCTTCTATCAAAAGTCCAGTAACCTTTTTAGGGCCTATGTAACCGACTATTCCGCACATGATACCTATTTCCCCTTTTTAGCTTTTTGGTCAGACTTCAGATTAAGCTTCTCCTTGAATTTCAAAAAACCCTTTCCGGGCAGATTAGTCTGCCTTGCCCTGGTCACCGCCAGGGCATCCTCCGGGACGTCTTTCGTTATCGTGGACCCAGCGCCTATTAAGGCGTTTTTCCCCAGCCTGACCGGCGCCACCAGCTGGACGTCCGAGCCTATAAATACGTTGTCCCCTATCTCGGTCTTGTGCTTGTTTACCCCGTCGTAGTTGCAGGTTATCATTCCCGCGCCCACGTTCACCCCCTCCCCTATTTCCGCATCTCCTATGTAAGACAGGTGGTTCGCTTTCGATCCCCTCCCGATCCTCGACTTCTTGACCTCGACGAAATTCCCTATCTTCGAGCCGTCCCCCAGCTCCGCCCCGGGCCTTAGGTGCGCAAACGGCCCTATGGTGACCCCGTCCCCGACTCTGCTCTCAATAATCAGGGTGCTCATCAGGACCTTAACACCGTCTCCGAGCCTTGAGTTCACTATCTTGACGTTGGGGTCTATCACGCACCCCCTGCCTATTGTCGTATTCCCCTCAATATACGTATTCGGGTAAAGAACGGTCCCCTCACCCACTACCGCCGAATCGTCGACGTATGTGACCGAAGGATCGATCACCACGACTCCCGCCTCCATCAGCTTATTAACCACTCTCTCCCTCTCGTCCCTGTAGGAGCGGGCAAATCCCTCCTTGTCTTTAACAGACCGAAATGCTTCGTTATCGGAGACCTTGAGCCGATCCTTTTCTTCCATCTTCCTGCAGTCCCTCCCTTTCCTGTCCAACTCTTCTCTTGGCCGTTTATTAAAAGAGAAGGCGGTTCAGCGTATATAAAATCGCCCACCCATCCCCCAAAAAAAATCTTAACCGAAATTGCCGAATTGCCCTATAATAGCAATCGCCCGGCCTTGAGGCGGGGCTATACTTATATATCCGTTTGTCCATATGACAAGACTTCAATATCAATATGTCGCGGTCGCTGTCTGAAATCCCGGTTATTATCCTGACATATAGTACTCTTAAAAAAGGTATAAAGTCAAGAACTCTTTTGACATCCGTGCATTTTCACAAATTCGATTCTCCACGATATCCGGGTATCCCAAACATTCCACTAAAAATTTCTTGTAAAAGAGAGCGTTTTGTTGGATAATATGTCAGGTCAATGAAAGAGAAAACCATGAAAAATTTATATTATTCCGTCCTTATCGCCCTCCTGATACTGATGATAGGGGGCTGTGCAACCACCCAGCCGAAATCGGCATCGTATTACCTCTCCGAAGACTACTTCAAAGAGGTGGCAAGCGAAGAGAAGGGGATCGTCATGGATAACTACTATGACGTTATTCGCCATCTCTCCAATAAAGATTTCAAGGGGGTCATCAAGTCCGCCACGGATGGGATCGACAGCATCCCAAAATACAGGAGCATGTTCGCCTTTTTCTACGCCATGCGGGGATACTCCTATATCATCCTATATAAACTCGACAAGGGGATGGAGGATATAAATAACCTCGAAAACATCGACAAAGACTCCCTCTACATACCATGTCTCTATACTTATTATTACATGAGCTACGCCCCGTTCTTCTCCGATCCTAATGTACACTATTTGAAGGCCCTCGAGTATCTGGAAAAGTGGCGGGAGACAAAGCCGAAGAACTACTTTGAGACTTTTCTTTACGATTCGAAGCGGATATCCGATATTGAACGCACGATAAGGGAGGGAATGAATAAGTAGGATTCGCCGCTTTTAGCTATCCCCATCATTGCCCTTGACGGAAGAGACGATTTTCTGTGCGGCCGCCTGGAGCAGGATCGGGGAGATTATCCTTTTCAAGAATCAGGGCGATACAACAGACGGGTTTTTGGTAAGCGACTCCCTGCTTGCTCTTTTGTCCTTACGACGCCTCTTTAGGGGATGTACGACCTGGGAAAACAACAAGTCCTCGGTTTCTATTTCAAACCTGTTTTGGAACGAAAAGTAATATCCGTGATTCGAGGGTGTTAGGATATTAGGTTTGTCTTTGGCGGGAAAACGAAGCTTTTGTCAAACTCACTTCATTTGAATTGACGACGGCACCAAGAGATAAGGCGGCAAAGCTTCAAAAGAGTCGCCTCATAAGAACCCAAAACGAGCAGGAATCGATCAAACCTCCCCTTTCTTATTTTTTCCACCGCATACCCCCCGTCAACCGTCCCACTCCATTGACACCCTGCTTTACGGATTTAGGTTTTAAGACCTCTCCCTTGCTCCCCCCTTCCGCCGCATAAAGGAAAAGGGGCCGGTCGGACGCCAGAGATTGCGCCCTTCAGACCCCTCATCAGTTTTACACCCCATGTCAGCTTCCGGCCCCAGGTTTACGGAGAGGGACTTCGTTCCCCTCACCAACTATCCTGCCCTTACAAATTATCGTCTCCCCATTGGCCCCCGATTTACGGCAAGAGGCTTTGCCCACCTTCATCAACTACCATCTCCCTTATCATCCTCTAACCCCCCCATTATCCTCCGACTCCCTTAAAACTTCCATCCCACCCCCGCTATTTCAGCTTCAGCTCCAGTCCCCTGTTCTGGGCGCGCTGGATGCTCCACTCGATCATGTTTCTGGGAGGGTCCTCCCTCTCGGAGCTTGGCCTCTCCTCGAGCGTGATGGATTCCACAGGACAGGTAACCAGGCAGAGTCCGCATCCCATGCATTTTTCTTCTATCACCCTGTAGATGCCGTCTGTCTCATCGATGGCGTTCACGGGGCACCGCTCATCCGCGCATATCCCGCAGGCGGTGCAGGTCTGGTCGTCTATCCTCGCCAGGTAGTTGCTCCTGGCAAGGATATGCTCCGCCCCGAACTCCCTTACCCCCCTGATAACGCCGCAGCAGCAGGGGCAGCAGTTGCAGACGCCGATGTGTCCCTTGATCGTGTTGTAGAAGAGGTTGTGAACCAAGCCCGCCTCCTCGGCGTCGGAAAGGACCTTCAGGGCCTCCTCCTTCGTGATTATCTTTCCCCCCAGCGTGAAGTCTTCGTAGGCGTCCTCATCCTTTGAAAAACCGAGACATGTGGCGATCTCGTGTTTGCACGGGTTTCCGGCCAGAGCCTGCTCCTTTCGGCATAGACAGTCGTTCAAGATGAAGGAGCTGGAGTCCTCGATCATTCTCCGTATGTCGTCGTGAGGGACGATCTCCGATCTTCCCTTTATTTCCGTATTTACGGGCACCACGCGGGCTATGGCCGGCTTGTGGCCCCCGAGGGTTTTCATTAGGGTGGGGAGATACTCCTCGAAGAGCTCCGCAAGCTCCTTATCTATCTTATAAATTTGAAACTCGTATATACCTACGACAAAGGGGGCGAAGAAGAACCTGCGCACCCCCCCCGATCTGTAGGAGGCTATCTGCCCCTTCTCCGCCATGGAGAAGAGGGTATTCCGCATCTCGTCCGGGGACTTTCCAAGCCGCTCCGCTATCTCCTCAACCGTCTCCGGGTACGGCCTCAATTTGAGGGCGATCTCTGCGTCTTCCGGCGAAAATATCTTCTTTAATATCCTGATCTCGACTCCGGTCTCGGTCTTCGGAAAACCCTGGGGCAGCTCGTCGAGCTTTACGGCGAGGCTCTTGTAAACATCGGTCATATTCTCGGTCCTTTCGTCAGCTAATAAAATGAGCGGCGGGGTAGATGGTTCTTTCCCACGCCTCGATTCGATTTGAATTCCCATTAAACCTTCAGATTATCTAAGTCAATTATAACCGCAAATCTTTTGCTTTTCAAGATATGCAAACCTTATTAAAAACTTCCCGACGAAAAAACACTCCCTTTCCCCATTACCCCCTATTCCCAACATTTCCCCCAGAACCGTCCTGCAGCTCGGCCCCCCTACCTCCACTTCCCATAGGGCAAGATCACGCCTTAGGGTTCGGTGAGATCGAGGCCCAACGCCTCGGCAACACCCTTATGGGTTACGCTCCCGTTGTGGACGTTCACGCCCCTTTTCAGGTCGGGATTGTCGCCTATTGCCCCCTCGAATCCCTTGTCGCAGATCTCAAGGACGTAAGTGCTGTTGTCCCCCGACAGAGCAAAAGACGAAGTCCTGGGGACGGCCCCCGGCATGTTCGGGACTGCGTAGTGTATTACCCCTTCATCTTTATAGAACGGATTCTTGTGGGAGGAAGGCCTGGAGGTCTCGGCCAATCCCCCCTGGTCGATGGAGAGATCGACTATCACGCTTCCCGGCTTCATCCTTGACACGAGATCGCGGCTCATGAGGAGCGGGGTCTTGGCCCCAGGGATAAGCGCCGCCCCCACCACGAGGTCGGCATCGAGGATGTGCTCCTCGATGTTTGCGCTGTTGCTCATGACCGTCACCGCCCTTCCCCTGAGCATATCGCCGGTGTATTTCAGCTTTGCAGGGGAGATGCCTATGAGAAAGACCTCGGCGCCCATCCCGACGGCCACCTGGGCCGCGTTGAACCCGGCGACGCCGCCCCCAATTATCGTAACCTTGGCCGGGGCAACGCCCGCCACGCCGGAGAGAAGGACTCCCGATCCGCCGTTTGTCCGCTCGAGTCCGTAGGCCCCCACCTGAATGGAGAGCCTGCCGCAGACCTGGCTCATCGGCGCCAGGAGGGGCAGGTAACCTTCTTTCGTCTCCACCGTCTCGTAGGCTATCGCGGTCACCTTCTCTTTCAGGAGCATCTTTGTGAGGGGTTCGTTGGCCGCCAGATGGAGGTAGGAAAATATGAGGTGCCCGGACAGCATATCGAGCTCAAGCCCCTCCGGCTCCCTGACCTTCAGGATAAACTCCGCCCCCTCCCAGACGTCCTTTCCCGAGGGGACCATCTTAGCGCCTGCTTCCTCGTAGTCCGCGTCCGTTATGCCGCTCTCCAGGCCGGCGTCCTTCTCGATCAGGACTTTATGCCCGCGCCCTGTCAGCGCGGAAACCCCCGACTGAGTTATGGCGACCCTGTACTCCTCCTCCTTTACCTCCCTCGGAACACCTACTATCATTTTCGCCCTCTTTAAAAAACCTGTTAAAAACCGTTTTCGTCCTTCCGCATGGTCGGTGCCAAAAGGACGGCCGAGTCCACAGCGGGGGAAATGGTGTTGATCTCCCCCTATCGTATACTGTCGGGGCCTGGTCTGCCCGGGGCCGTTTGCCCCCACCCGCCCCAGTTCCTATAATAGCATAAAACCCGTTGGGTTGGTCGATCTTTATAAATCGCCTCTATTGTCAACGGATACGGTCAATTTTATCGAGATTTTGCTCCCGTATCTATCGGACACATGACACCAGTACATCTCACAATTTTCATCGCTTACAAAACCTTTGTAAGCTCGACCTTCAAGACAATTGGATCACCCTCCCCCAACGAAGCGACTCTTGGCCCGGCCGGAGCGCCAAAGCGCCGAAGCAATATTAGAGCTTCTCGCCGTGGGCCATGATCTTCTCCATGTCGAGCTCGATACCGAGCCCCGGCCCCTCCGGCAGGTGTATGAATCCCTCCTTGTCCACGGAGAACGGCTCCTTGAGCATGAAATCCCTCGCTTCCGGCACCCATCCGGGAGGCTCGAAGGGAAACTCGCAGTAGGGGCAGTTCATGACCGATCCCATGAGCTGGAGGTTCGCCGCAAGGCCGACCCCGTTGGTCCAGGTGTGGGGCGAGAATTGGAGGTTGGAGGCCTCTGCCATTCCCGCTATCTTCTTGCCCATGAGTATCCCCCCGGAGAGGGTGACGTCCGGCTGGAGGATGTCGAGGCTGCCGTGGGCGATCAAGTCGCGGAACTCGTAGAGGTCGGTGTTGAACTCGCCGCCCGCTATCTGGATCGAGGTAGACGCCCTCAACGCCGCCATTCCCTCGAAGTCGTGCTTGAAGAGGGGCTCCTCTATCCACCTGACGTCATACTCCTCCAGCGCATCGGCGGTCTTCATCGCTCTCTTGAGGTCCCAGCGGGGCCACTCGACCAACCCCAGGTGGATGGGCCACCCCTGGTTTGCGTCCACCATGATATCGAAATCGTCCCCGACCTCTCTCCTGACCGCCTCCACGACGGCGATATCCTTCTTGAACTCCATCGAGCGGATGCGAAGCTTCACGGCTTTGAACCCCATGTCCCTTATCATCTTGACGTAATCGACCCGCTTCTTCGGCTCCATAATCTCGCCGGACGAGGCGTAGGCCTTGAGTTTCCCGATGCCTCCGCCCAACATCTTGTAGACCGGAAGTCCCGCGGCCTTGCCGATGATGTCCCAAATCGCCACCTCGATGAAGAACGCCTTGTAGCCCAGGTAGTGGGCGCTCCTGATTACCTGAACGATGTTTTCCACCCTGAAGGGGTCGCGCCCTACCATGAATGGCCTCATCATACCGGGAAGCCCCCTAGCCTCGTCCAAAAAGCCGACCATCGCCGAATAACCCTCTATTCCCTCGTCGGTCTTGACCACAACGATCAGGGTGCTGTTGTTGCTCTGGGGATAACCGGGTATCCACGACGGGTAAAAGGTCTCCGGCAGCGGGTAGTGACACAGGTAAAAATCAATCTCGCTGATCTTCATAATCAATCCTCTTAAAAAAATATTAAAACAATCTTGAATCTATTTCCCCTTGAACTCGGGGGGCCTTTTTTCCAAGAAAGATTGTACCCCTTCCTTCACGTCGTCGGTGGAGACGAGGATTCCCTGAAAAGCCGCCTCGAACTCGAGGACGGTCTGGATGTCGAGCTCGAAGGAGCGGTTCAAGAGCTTTTTCATCATGCCGATGGCCCTCGTCGGCCCGGCCGCAAGGCGCTTTGCCAGCGCCATCGCCTCATCCATCAGCTTGTCCTTTTCGACCACCCTGTTTATCAACCCCATCTCCAGCGCCTTTTCCGCCGGGATGTCTTCGCCGAAGAACATGATCTCCTTAGCCTTTGCCAGCCCCACGAGCCTCGGCAATAGGAACATCCCCCCGGCGTCCGGAAACATTCCCCGCCTCACGAAGACCTCGATGAACTTGACCCCCTCGGCGGCGACAACTATGTCGCCCGCAAGGGCAATGTTCACCCCGGCCCCTGCTGCAGTCCCGTTGATTGCGTTCACGATCGGCTTTTCCGTAGTGAACATGGTGAAGAAGAGTTTCCCGTAGAGGTGGGCCGAGAGCTTCATCCCCACGGGGGTGCTAATATCCGCCCTGCCGGCGCCGCCGACTAGGTCGGCCCCGGTGCAGAAGGCCCTTCCGTTCGCCGTTAAGACGATCGCCCTGATGGAGTCGTCCTGCTCCGCCTCGGCGAAGTAATCGATCAGCCCCTTTACCATGTTAAAATTCAGCGAGTTCATCCTGTCGGGCCTGTTCAGCGTTACGGTGCCCACGTCTCCGTCTTTATCGAATAGCAGCTCGGACATTTTAAAACCTCAACATTGAAAACCGAAATTTTATCGACAACTCAAAAAAACAAATACTCGCCCCCGATGCAAATTGCCAGCGAAACGGCACCCCGGCCCCAACTTACAGCTACAGGACGTCCCAGTCGGCCAGGGTCAAAAACCACTCCCTCTTTGAAAGTACATACTTTTTTGCCCGCCCGCTGATTGGCCTTACCACAAGCTTCAGCTTCCTCGGGTTGACGGGGTCGGGCACCCTGATGAATCCCGCACGATACAATACACGGTTTATCCCCGATTCCGCCCTGGTCGCCGTGAGGATCAGCCCGTCACCTCGCTCGTGGGCCGCCCCCTTTATCTCCCTGATCAGATACTTGAAGGCTCGCAGCCCGTCTTTTCCCTCGGCGGCAAAGAAGTCCATGATAACGGCCGTTGGGAGGCCGAAAAAAAGGCCGGAGCCGAGGACGGCGTACGCGACGATCTCGTCCCCGTCGGTTGCCGTGAAGATGCGGTAGACCGAGCCGGGGCGTCCCCTGAATCGCCAACGGACGTAGCCGCTGTCGCGGACGAGGGCGGAGCCGTATTTATCTTTTGACGACTCCCACAGCCGGTCTATCCCCTCAGGGACGGCGTCATGCTCCTCGACCTTGAACCTCCCGGATTTTCTCCTTGTAAAAATCCGCAGCAGATAATCTATCGGTTTAAAGGGCCAGGCCGCCGGTGGGAACTTCAGCTTCGCCCTTACTATCTCCGAAAGGCTTACGGGAGAGACGAAAAGGGGAATGGTCAACAGGTGCGTGTACCCGTGATGCTTGACGAAGCCGGGAAAAGATTTCGGGTTCGGAAAGGCGTAGATGAGGTCGTATTTGTACTTCTCACAAACCTCGTTTGCGACGTCCCCCATCAGCTTGAAAGCCCCCCTCTTCCTGCAGTCGCTCTTTGTCACCAGGTCTTGAATCACGGCGGTCTTGCCGACTTCTTTGCCCAGCAAGAAGTTATAGGTCGTCAGAGGGTAATGGGCGACGATAGCCTTTCCCTCCCTCGCGACAACTACGGGGCTTCTTGTATCGATGTACTGCCATCGATAGAAATCCTTATTCATGAGGCTTCGCTTTTGGGCGCCGGTCTCTTCGAAGACCTCCTTCAGGAGGTCGACCGCGCCCCCGATCTCCACTTCGGTCAGAAGCCCGGCCGTGATCTTTTCTTTAGCCATGCCGCCTTTATCTCCCTTGACTTGCCTAAACCTCATCCCCCCTCAACAAACCCAACCCAACCTCATCCCCCCTACCGGCCCGAACCCCGGCCGTACCTCCCCTCGACCAGCTCCCGGCACGTGGCGAAGGAGTAGGTATTCAAGAGCCTCTTCATCCGGGGATAGGTCCTTTTCAGGTTTATGTAGTGTGTCAGGGTGGCCAGGGGCGCCACCTTGATCTTCGGGTGCTTCGGGTCGAACTCCCAGGGGTGGAGGTATATCACGGTGTCTATCCCTTCGGCCCCCCGCATTTTGATCCCCCTCCTTGTTAAAAATAAGGGGAGTATCCGAAAATAGGCCCCGCCAATCCCGATGCGTCTGCCTAAAAGCTCCATCGTGGATACGGGAAACTCCACGATCTCCTTTCCGGGATAGCGGTAGCTGCCTATGGGTGTGTCCGGGATGCCGTAGCGGTAGTTGTAGCCGGGGTAGATGCTGGCGTCGTAAATGTATCCCTCCTCGATTAAGATGTCCAGCGCCCAGAGCGACCTTTCGGTGATCGAGAAATATGGGGCCCGAAAGCCTACTGGCTTTTTCCCAGTAATCTCTACGATACGGGCGTCGGTCTTTCTGACCTCGTCCCGAAAGGACTTCGGATCGAGCTTGTATACCATCGTGTGGGAGTAGCCGTGAGAGCCGATCTCGTGGCCGGAGTCAGCGATCATCTTGACCTCGTCCGGGTACATCTCGCAGACGACCCCGAGTATGAAGAATGTCGCCTTGATCTTCTTCTCATTCAGGAGTGAGAGTATCCTTGAAAGCCCGACTTTGAGGCGACGCTCCTTGCCCTTCCATTCGCTTACGGGAAGCTCCAGGCCCATATACCAGTCCTCGACGTCAAAGGAGAGGGCTATCCTCATCTTCACTGTTTCTCCATTATCTTGAGCGCCCTTAGGGCTAAATTATAGCAGAAGAGCCTGTGCTCCGGAATGGGCGTCCAGCCCCTGCCGTCGCTGTTCTGAGAGAGGAGGAGACATTTCACAACCTCGTCCCTCTCCTTCTTAGAGAGCTTCGCCTTGGTTCGATGATACCTCTCCCTTACCTCCCGGACGAACTCGTTGAGCCTCTTGTTGTCAGGGTCCGCGTCCCACAGGGCGAAATCGCCGTCGGTGCTCCAGCTCCCGGTCCTGAGATACAGGCTTTTGAAGCCGTCCTTGCTCCTCTTATTTATATACTCCGACGGGAGCGTGAATTGCATGTTCGGGCTCTGGTGAATATATTCGAGGAGGCTTTTGAGCCTCGACACGGGGATCGGGTCTTCCTTGACGTTTCCGCCGTAGCCGTAAAACTCGAAGTCGGTCGAGAATGGGAGAAAATAGCCTTCTATTGTGGGCGTCACCGTGTCCAGTATTTTATAGAGCCTCTTCTCGTTCATGATCGCCATCCGGCCGAGACAGGATAGGGTGTAGGAGTTCCAGGGCTGGTAGCTTCTAAAAGCTACGATCTCTTTTTCGCCGGCGGCCTCCCAGGTAACCGGGTTCATGTCGGTGAGCCCCAGAACCAGCCTCTTCCATTTAAGCAAAAACAGGAGCTGGAAAATCACGTTCTTCTTTGAGACCTGAGAGACCTGTTTCAGAAACGACGGCTCGGGAAGCTTGAAGTCGTTTCTCGTGTTGAGCCTGTCCTGAACGGTATATCTTAGGATGTCGTTATCCACAAAGCAGTAATCGAATCCCTTCTCTTTCAGCACCATGCCGAGGAGGGGGTCTATACCCAGCTCCGGCGGGAAGAAGCCCCTCGGCCTGACCTTCAAGACCCTCTTTGCCGTCTCCAGGTAATTGTCGATATCGAGCCCGACCTCGTCGATGGGGGACATGGGAAGGATCGAGTGGGCCCAGCTCGTCCCGGTGATCTCGACCTGGCCCCTCTTTATGAGGTGCCTCAGAAGCTCGATCACCTCCGGGTACTTGCCGTATTCAGGAAATTTTCCCTCCATAACCTCCAGGGTAAATCCGGTCCAATTGAGGATTACCTTGTATGCGGGATTGCTTTCGAGCATCTCCAACACGGGGAGATAGCTCTTATCCACCACATTCGGAATTTCTGAAAAAGGGAACTCGGCATAGAGGAGGTTTGCGTGAAGGAGTAAAGAAGTATCTACCATCGGTCGCTCCAAAAAAACAGTCCATTATAAATATAAAGGAGTTATAAAGATATTACATTTTGTCAAATGTGTCAAGGATGTGTGTCGATATTTAATGGTAATTTAATCCCGCAAAAGATGCCACCCTACTCCCCCTTGAACTTCGGGTCTCTCTTCTCCATGAATGCTGCCACTCCCTCCTTGAAGTCCTCGGTCATGATCGAAAGGATATACTGATCCGTATCCATGTACGACGCCGTCCTGTCGAGGGCGGTCGTCAGGGCGTTGATCGTCTGCTTCGTCATCATGACGGGCACGGGCGGCATCTTCGACACCTTCCCGGCGATTTTTTTGGCCTCGTTTATAGCCTTACCGTCGGGACAAAGCCTCTGAGCGAAGCCCCAGTCGTACGCGTCCTTTCCGTATACCCGCTCCGCAAATATGACGATCTCCTTCGCCCTTGCCGGGCCGACGAGATGAACTAACCTCGGTAGCGTGGCCCAGCTCATGTTCATACCGAGGGATATCTCCGGCACCCGTATATAGGATGATTCGGCCATTACCCGAAAATCGAGGGAGGAGACGAGCGAGACTCCGCCCCCGATACAGAATCCCTCGATAGCCCCGATGGTGATCTGATCGAGGCTCTCCCATGCCTTGCACATCTTCGGGCCGAAATCGATCATCTTCCTCCTGGCAGAGATCGGGGCGGAAAAGATCTCGTAGATCTTCGGGTCTGTGAGGTCTACGCCCGCCGAAAAAAATCCGTTACTGCCTGTGAGTATTATTGTTGTAATATCACTCCTTTGGTCGAACTCCCCGGCAAGGACCAAGAGCTCTTCGATGAGGTCCGTCGAGAGCGCGTTTTTCTTTTCGTGACGATAAAGCCTGACAACGGCAAGAACCCCCTCTTCTTCGACTTTTAGATACTTATAGTTCATTCAAGTCCTCCCCTCCATTAAGGTCGTCCTAAGTTTACCCCAACTGAAGCTATAATCCAATCAGAAACTCGCGTGGAGTACTTTTTTGTCCGGCATCCTCAGAATTCGGCTCTCCCGCGACCACGGCCGATACAATTAAGATGACGGTTGTCTCACTTTTTATTATATATTTTCATCTTTTTTCCTCGTTTGATATTGACACAAGGCCCGATTTGTTTAATTATATTATTTCAAAAAAAACAGAGGAAAAGAGTATCTGATGAAAAGAAAATCTCAAAGTGGTCCGATAAAAATTCTCTCGCCCTTCCAGATAACCGAGTCTGCCCTCGGATCGATAAAGAAGATGGAGGGATTTACTGTCGATCTTCTTTCCCCGGACAAGATCGGCTCCATAACGGAGCTGATAGACAAGTACGACGCTCTCATAGTATCGGACTCGATGACGATCGACGAGAAGATCATCTCCGCCGGGAAAAGGCTCGAAACCATTTGTCTTGTCGGGACGGAGCTCGACAACATAGACCTCGATTACGCCACCTCCCGGGGCATCCTCGTTATGAACACCCCCCTCGCAAACACGGTGACTACGGCCGAGCACACCATATCTATGTTGATGGCCCTCTCCAGAAACATCCCCCAGGCCACGGCCTCCATGAAGGTGGGGAAGTGGGAGAAGAAGAGGTTTACGGGAACCGAGGTGCTGAACAAGGTCCTGGGAGTCGTCGGCCTCGGGCGGATCGGGAGGATGGTGGCGGACAGGGCAAGGGGATTCGGGATGAGGATTCTGGTGAACGATCCCCTGATCACCGAAGAGATAGCCTTAAGGAGCGGCGGGGAGCTGGTGGATATGGACAGGCTCCTGTCCGAGTCGGACTACATAACGATCCACACCCCGAAGATGAAAAGGGATAAGGTGCTGTTTACCCGGGAGCTCTTTTCAAAGATGAAGCCGGGCGTCAGGATAATAAACCTGACGGGCGGAGGCGTCTTGAGCGAGGACGATCTCCTCTGGGCGATTGACGAGGGGATCGTGGCCGGGGCAGCGCTGGATGTCTTCGAGACCGAGCCCCCGGACAACAAGAGGCTCCTTGAAAACGAAAAGGTTATATTGACGCCTCACCTCGGAGGAGACACAGAGGAGGCCTACGAGAAGACCTCCCGATCCCTGTCGGAACAGATCATAGAGTATTACCGGAGCGGAATAGTCCAGAATCCCGTTAACTTCCCAGCCCTGGGGCAAGAGACGCTGAAGACTTTAAAGCCGTTCATGGACCTGGGACAAAAGCTCGGGAGCTTCATGGGACAGATACTCACATCGGAAAAGATAAAGAGGGTGGAGATCGGCTATCTGGGCAAGATCGAGGAGTACGAGACGAGCCTCATCTCCCTCAACATCTTAAGGGGGCTTTTATCTTTTATCACACAGGAGAAGATCAACCTGATTAACGCCCCCGTCATGGCCAGGGAATACGGCATCGAAGTTGAAGAGGATACCTCCTCGTCATCTCGGGACTACTCCAGCGAGATCACGGTCTCGGTCTCGGGGGAGAATTGGAAGAGATTCATATCCGGGGCAATCGTCGGCAACAGGCCGCGCATTGTCAGGGTCGATAACTACTTTATCGAGACGATCCCCGAGGGGATAATCATCCTCGTTGTAAACGACGACAACCCGGGTGTTGTCGGCAGCATAGGTACCTCCCTCGGATTCGCTCAGGTGAACATCGGGAGGATGCAGCTTGCCAGAGACATCGAGAAAAAGAAGAACCTGATATTGATAAGCGCGGACAGCCCCGTGGAGGATACGATCCTCGACCTCTTGAGGAAACTCCCAAACGTAAACGAGGTCAGGCAGATAGAGCTTTAGAGCGGCCAACCGGTATCGGTCTTGTGTGGATCGACCGGCCAGGGAAAAAGACATATTATTTGATTTTAGATAAGCAAAAAATTGCCCGAAACGACCCCGAAAGACCCGAAAAACTTGAAAAACTATTCCAATATCAAAATAGGCAAAATCGGCAAAATCAGAATCTTCTACATGAGCGGAACCGGTAACTCCTACCGCGTTGCGGCATGGATTGACGAGTTTCTCAGAAAACAGGGGGCCGACTCCCAAATTCGCTCCGTCGATGGGATCGGAAGTGAAGACAGGATAAAAGAGACGAGCCGTGACCTGTTGGGTATCGTCCATCCCACCCACGGCTTTACCGCACCCTGGCACGTCATAAAATTTGCGTCCCGCCTGCCGAGGGGGAGATCAACCCGCGCCTTTACGGTCGCCACGAGGGCCGGGCTCAAGTTCGGGAGTCTGTTTCTGCCAGGCATCGCCGGCAGCGCCACTTTCATCACGGCCCTGATACTTTTCCTGAAGGGCTACAGGGTACGGGGCCTGATGAGCGTCGATATGCCCTCGAACTGGTTTTCCTTGCATAAAATTCAGGGCAGAAAAAAGCAGCGTGAGATAATCGAGCGCAGCAAACCGGCTGTCGAGGGTTTTATTAGAAAGATTCACTCCGGCGGCAGGGTGCTGTTTACTTTAAACAACCTCTACGAGCTCCTGCTGGGGGCCCTACTGTCTCTCATATCATTCGCATACCTTCTAATGGGGCGCTTCTTTCTGGCAAAGCTATTTTTCGCAAACGATCGCTGCAACGGCTGCGGTATTTGCGCAAAGAACTGCCCGGTCGGGGGTATAAAGATGCGGGGCAAAAACAGGCCCAGACCCTTCTGGAAATACAACTGCGAAAGCTGCATGAGGTGCGCCGCCGTCTGCCCGCAGAACTGTGTCGAGGCGGGGCACTCCTGGGGGGTTATCCTTTACCTGGCGACCACAATACCTTCATCTATGTATATCTTATCGTATCTTGGAACCCTTATCCACGGCCTCGCGGAATCCAAGGGAGAATGGCTTGGCACGGTTATTGATCTAATGTTTTTTTATCTGGCGATTTTCACCCTGTACTACGTCTTCTACGCCCTGATAAGGATACCTTTTTTCAACCGGCTTTTCACCTACACAACCCTGACCCACCTCCCCTTCTGGGGGCGGTATCGTGAGCCGGACACTGTGCTAAAAAAACTCAAGGGTAAATAGAAAGGCTTAATTCAAAACCGCAGTCTCTCGATGAAAAACCTTTTGACCATATTGAATTTAGGCACCCGGTCGATTAAAGACAGCCTCCCGACACCCTGAAATCTCTCATTGCCTTGACCAAAGGGTAAATTTGATCTCCTGACCCGGCTTCAACATCTTTACCTTATCGCCCGCCTCTTCTGCTAACGCCCTTATTTTATCGACCGGCTCCGTGTAGTGGGAAAATGTCCCGAAGTGGACTGGAATCGTTATCTTTGGGTTGATGACCTCGATTATTTTACCGATCTTCTCGGCCGTGAGGGTCAGATCCATCAACAGCCTTCCCCTTATGCCGGCGCCTATTCTCGCGGCCCCGAGATTCGGAATAAAAAGGTCGCACTTTCGACCTTCAAGCGAATCGATGACCTTCTTTTTTATCACAGTATCGGAAGGGATATAGATAGAGATTTTGTCGTCAGGTTTCTCCAGTGTGACCCAGTAGCCGTTGACACCGCCGGCAAGCAATGCGACGAGTGGATTGACGCCGTGGACGGCGGGCATCGCCTCCACCGTGATCTTGAAACCTTTAGACGTCAGCCTCACTACCTCGCCCCATGAAAGCGTGGTTATCTCATCCAGCTTGGTCTTTTTAAGTTTCGGGAGTCCGTTTTTGTGGGTAATAACAACCGATTTCTTATCTATGAAATCAAGGCCCGCCTCATCCAGGTGATCTTCGTGCCCGTGGGTGATGAGCCAGAGATCCACGTCTTTAAAATCCCCGGTCTCGTATTCAGGCTCCTCCCTCCTCTTGGACTTGAACCAGAAGTAGTCCTGAACGGTCCCCGAGGGAGACAGAACCGGATCGCAGGCGATCTTCAAGCCCCCGCCCTCCAAAATCCACGTCGCCCCGCCGATCCACTTGAAACTAAAATCCACTGCCATTACATTAGCCTCAATAATATTAAATAAATTCAGAGATTTTCGGCAGTATAACACCTAAAATGAAAGTTAGCAAAGCTCTATGCAAACTAACGAGATTGGATTCGCAATCAATCTCCCAATCATCGTTTTCCAAACAACCTATTTGATTGATGATACGAAATTCGTGATCAAATCCATGTCGTTTAGCATCCCCTCGTCCACGACGCCCATCTTTCTGATGCTCTCTACCGTGAAGAGGGAAACGAGGCTGGAAGATTGAGCACAGATATTGTCGTTTCCGTCATAGATACGCCCCTCCATCACCGCCTTTTTTTCCCCCTTGACCTCGAGAACGCTCCCCTCGACCCTTATCCCCGTGTCCGTAAATACCGGGCTTTTGAACTCCACATTCAACGTCTTTGAGAGAATAAGCTTTTTGAGTATAACGAGACCCCCCCATCCCATCGCCTCGTCGAGCATGGTTGAAACTATCCCCCCGTGGACGACATTGCTCCAGCCGCAAAAGCGGCTGGGAACGGAAAACCACGACACGACCATATCGACCTTTTCATTGGTGTAGAATTCCATTTGTAATCCCGAGTCGTTCTTCGGGCTGCACCCAAAACAGTTGTGTCTGTCGCTGTTGATGAGCTTGATGCAGCCGTTTTTGTTTACAGCTTTTCTCGTCTCAATTTCGGTCATTTCTCCCTCCTACAATTTTTAGGCCTTTAAATGCGCTTTTTCATTGATGATTCATCAGTGACGAAAACATATGTACTATATATTGAACATTGTTCACTATATTAATCTTTATTCTCATTGTCAAGGAAAATCCGACTTAGAAATGATCTATTTTTTTATTAGACGGGTAGTGACGGGTAGGTATTTAATAAAAAGCGGCTATAAAAATTCCCTTCCCCAATTTCGTGGAAAAGGAATAAACAGACATCTTAAAACAGAGTCTCGGTCTCTATCACCCTCCCCTCATCGATGCACCTCTTGGCGAATTTCTTCCAGCGCTTGAAATCCGGCTCTTGCTCCTTGTCGCCCTCCATCGCTACGGCGACCTCCAAAATGTTAACGGCCTTGTCTCCCATCCCCAGCATCTCATAGGCCGCGGCGAGGTAGACCACGTTTCTGACACTCGTTTCGTCCGCCTTGACCGCCTCGGTCGAGAGCTTCAAGGACTTGTCGTTGTCCCTCTTCGGCCACGGTACTATCCTGAAGTAGGATGACAGCCCCCTCAAAACGATACCGCCTCCGTAGGTTTCATCCCTCTTCTGACACCATGTTAGGTCTTCGCAGATTGCGTCAAACACCCCCCCCTTCATCGCCTCTATCATCCCTATTCCGAACGCGTAATGAAAGGCCGTAAGGGCGTAGTATAGGTGTCCCTCGATCCCGTCCGGATTTATCAGCTTCGCCCGTCCGGCCAGCTCCATCCCCTCCCTGCCGAGCTTTTCGTGCTCTCCCCCCTTTACATTTGCGGCTGCAAGCATCTGGTCTGTGAGCCACCAAAGGGCCCGGGCGCACTTCCAGTGGGCCTCGTAGCTGAATGGATCGGCCGCGGCGGCCGCCCTATAGTACTCCACGGCCCTTGCGTTATCGGTATCGAGTTTCGTGCCCCTCTTCTCCCATGAAGCGTCTCCCAGCTCCAAAAGCTCCTTTGGATCGCCGGAGACGGCCTTTCCCGGCTCCTGGGAATAGAGCGCTTTTGGAATCATAAAAATACAGACGGAAAAAAGCAAGATCAAAAGATAGGGATATTTACCGATTCCATGTATACTCCTTCCCCTGTCGACCGAATCGAAAGATTTCATTTATTGCTCCGATAATGTTTTTCCCCATTTTATAATCAGAGAGAGAAATAGGCAATAAAATTGATAAAATATTTGACAAAACACTTTCCATTACAAAATCACTATGTTATAAAGGTAATTTATGCGATTTTTCCAGATTAGGAATCGGGAACGGTGATCGAGCTTAAAAAGAAGATCTTCCATTTATCGGAGCGTTTCGAGCAGACGCAGAATGCCTTTGTTTTCACGTTAGCCATCATAATCGGCATCATGGGCGGCTTCGGGGCCGCAGGCTTCAGGTACCTGATCCTATTGTTACAGGAAGTCTTCTACGGCGATTTCACGAACTATCTGTACAGGATAATAGAAACCCCCTGGTACTGGAAGCTCCTGGTCCCGGCTGGGGCGGGGCTGGCCCTTGGCCCCTTGATCTATAAATACAAGGTCCTCAAGGGACACGGCGTCCCCGAGGTCATGGACGCCGTGGTGACCAAGGGGGGGAGACTTCCCCCATTTACCTTTCTCTTCAAGACCCTGGCGTCGGCGGTCACCATCGCCTCCGGGGGCTCCGTTGGCCGGGAGGGCCCCATTGTAATGATCGGCGCCTCGATGGGCAGCAACATGGGCCAGCTCTTCAGGACTTCCACCCAGAGGATGCGGACGTTTGTGGCCTGCGGCGCCGCTTCGGGAATCGCCGCCACCTTCAACGCGCCGATCGCCGGAGTCATCTTCTCTCTGGAGATAATCGTGGGCGAGATAACCCTCGAGCATTTCTCCCCGATCGTCGTGAGCTCCGTTATCGCCACCGCGATCTCCCGATGGCTTTTGGGTAACGCCCCGTCCCTTATCGTCCCCGCGTACGAACTGGCAAGCTTTAAGGAGCTTGGAAACTACGCCGTCCTGGGTCTTTGCGCGGCGCTTGTGGCCATCCTTTTTACGAACTTCCTTTATAAGACAGAGGACTTCGTAGACGGGATCAATATCCCGGAATATTTTAAGCCGGCCGTCGGAGGGTTGGTTATCGGCACTCTTGCCATCATCGGCTTCCCCCATATCTTCGGCGTGGGTTACGAGACAATCGACAAGCTGTTGGTAAATGATATGGAGGGGATAAATCTCCTTAATTTTAAACAAAACACTATATGGATATTTCTGATTATCCTCATATTTGTAAAGATATTCGCCACATCGACAACGCTGGCCACCGGGGGATCTGGGGGGATATTCGCTCCGTCCCTTTTTATCGGCGCCACCGTGGGGGCCGCCCTGGGAAACCTCTTCAACATCCTCATGCCCGGCACAACGGGAGACGTGGGGGCCTACGCGGTCGTGGGGATGGGGGCGCTCGTTGCAGGGACCACCCACGGCCCCTTGACCGCCATGATGATAATATTCGAGATGACCGGAAACTACGAGATCATCCTCCCGTTGATGACCGCCTGCGTCACCAGCACAATGGTGGCAAGGGCCATCCAGAAAGACTCGATCTACACCATGAAGCTGGTAAGAAGGGGCGTAAACATTTTAGAGGGCCGCGAGCAGAACGTCTTGAAATCCCTTAATGTAAAGGGAGTCATGCACACAGACTTTAAAAAGATTCCTGAAAGCATGTCATGCTCTTCAATAATCGATCTCGTCTCCGGAAGCCGCGATTTCTACTTCCCGGTGATAAACGAAACCGGGGAGATGACCGGTGTTTTCTCCCTGAACGACATCAGGAAGTTTATGAAGGAGGAAGAACACCTGAAACACCTTATCATTGCAAAAGACATAGCCGCAACGGACGTCATAACTACGTTTCCCGACGAAAACCTGAGCGAAGTAATCAAGAAATTCTCCAAGCTCAACATCGACGAGATACCGGTAATGGAGAGCAGGGATTCAAGCCGGGTTGTGGCTATGATCAAGAGAAAGGATGTGATTGACGCGTACAACAGGGAGATGGTAAGAAGAGACATCGAATAGGATTTCCTCCTTAACGGAGACGAGTCCCGCGGCCTGAAGCCCGGGCAGAACTCTCATCGTCAAGGGAGGGATGGACGGATCGGGCATTGAGGACAGTGGAGTTTTGTTGAGAAGGCCTTTCGCTCATATCTTTCATACTGCAACTGCATATTTCCATATTCCGATACGAATTGAAACGAGTTTCTTCGACTTGATTTAACGACCATTTGCTTTGCCGTGGACGCCTATACGAATCGCAGGCGGTCTCCCCCCCAAGAGTGTTGTCTGTCAATATCATTTCCGTCCCCTCGATACTCCCAAATCAGGATTGCTATCATAAGTCATTAAAGAATTCAAATAATTTCCTTGACACAACCTCTAATTTTGACTACTATTTTGTATCAATATTACAAATTTATCTTATTTAAGATAAATTTTATCTAATTCTTATTAAAATTTTATATAGGACAGATAAAATGATTCAGAAGAAGCTATTTACTGTAATCCTTTCGGCTCTGCTGATAGTTATTTTATCCACAGCCTACGCCGCGGACATGAATCCTCTCCCCACAGAGAGGGCCGAGACCATCGGAAAGGGGCACCTGAGACTAAACAATAGTAGTAGTTTGGATTATCTGAATGACAACACCAGGCTTTACCATTTTTCCTCGTTGAATCTGATATTAGGGGTCGCGGAAAACGCCGACCTGTTCTTGAAATATAGGGGTCTTACTTATCGCGAGGGCCCAGATTTTAACGACGCGATCGGCCCCGGCGACCTCACCGTTGGGCTCAAGGCCTCGCCCTTCAGCGGTGATTGGGGCACCCTCGGCTTTCTGATCTCAACGAAGCTTCCTAACGCAAACGATAAAGACGGCCTGGGAACGGATGTGCAGGATTTTCACCTCGTAGGGCTTTATACCTTGGCTTTAAAAAGCCTCATTCTGAATTTTAACGCTGGGCTTCACATAATCGGCGATACTACCGAGATGCGTAAATATCACTATCTGTTCGGTTATGGCGTCGGCTTTGAATATATGATCTCCGACCATTTTTCAATTGTAGGCGACGTATCGGGAGCGACGGGCGGCAGGGACGACTTTGAGTGGTGCAAGGCCACCTTAGGCTTCGTCGCACCCATAGCCAACGGCTGGGAGTGGGGGCTGACCGCCTCCGCCGGTTTGACTTCTGAAACCCCGGATTGGTCTGTGGGACTCCACTTCTCCAGAGAGTGGAGCCTTGACGGCTTGATCCCGGACACCTCACCCGCTTCGGGCGGCAATCCCACGATTGTCATCCTCTATCCATTCCCCCTGGATTTAGAGGAAGCCGCCACGATCGGGCATGGAAGCCTTTATTTTGAGGCCGAATTCTCGGCTATGGGCTTCAAACGCTACAACCTCTATACCCCGAGCCTCGACCTTCGCTACGGGATAGCCGAGGGAGTCGACGTACAAGTGGAAATCCCCTACTCCTTCCTTGAAGACTCCCCCATATACGGACGAACGGACGGACTTAGCGACGTCCGGGTCGGCTTCAAGATATCCCCCTGGCGCCTGGGCAAGTTCCAATTCGGGGTTCTGAACGAGATCAAGATGCCCTCGACTAACGACAGTGAAGGCCTGGGGAAAAAGGAGATGGACTACACACTGCTCTTTCTGACGTCCGCCTCCTTGGACAGGTTTTTGGTTCATCTGAATCTCGGCTTCTCCATAGAGGGAAATCCCGAAGAGACGAGCTCCCAAAGAGACTTCTTGATCTTTGGCGCCGGGGCCGAGTACGCCCTTACGGACTGGCTTTCCCTCTACGGCAATTTTTACGGAAAAACTTTTCACACGGATCGACTTTGCAGCTACCTCCTCGAGGGCGGATTCAGGTTTATGCTCTACAAAAAGATAATCGTCTCGGCATCGGGAGGAACAGGATTTGCTAATAACGACCCGGATTGGACGGCGAACTTCGGAGTTGCGCTGCCGATCGACTTTTAGATAGTCTCCCACGGATTGGACCGATCAAGAAATTTGGCAGGACGGAGTTCGATTCCGCAAAGCCTGTATCAGCAACTGCAATGCAAACGGCTGAAAAACCGCTGCCGCTCGTCTTTCAGAGAGTTCTTCCAAGATTGGATCGATCAATAACCCAAAAAAAATGTGGACGGTCTTAGATGAGATCGTCCACAATAGAGATTTACAAAAAATGTTGGTTTGTTTTATCCGCCCATTTTATTGTTTACATCCTAACTCAGAAGTTCTCAACCAGAGATAGCGCCTCGATTATCATGTCATCTTCTTGGATCGGCAAAACATCCTTGAAGCTGTTGTCGATCAGCTCAATTTCATATACCGTAAACGGCTTTTCCAAGAAGAAGACCACGCCTTCTTGATCCCTTTTACCCACCTTCTCCTTATCGATATTCTTGAATATCATAACGCTTGATACGTTGAGATCTATCTCCCTGATCTTCCTGAACGTCTGAAAGCCGTCCATTCCGGGGATATTTATATCGATGTATGCGAGGTCGACGTTGTGCTCCATTACATAATCTATTGCATCGTAGCCATCGGAGACGCAAACCGTGCGATGACCCAACAAGGAGAGGATTTCCTCGAGATACTCTCTAAAGGCGGTATCGTGGTCTACAACTAATATCTTCATTTTCCCACCCCTTTATATCAAGATTAATAAAATTAGGTCCAATATATGAAACACTGTTTTAGGCTTAGTAAAAATCAGTATCAATTCCCCTCTACTCCTTATGCCAGCTTATTTTCTTGGAAAATCCCATTGAGGCGAAGTTGTTAAGGGCCTCGGAGCTGTACAGTACATCCGCATTTCCGGTGCCGTACTTTTGAATGTCGATCGATGACAACGAGACCATTGCGCCGATGATAACGGGAGTCCCAGCTATTTTGTCAACCAGATCAGCAATGATGAGCCCCTTGAAAGTCGCGTTCGAGGTGTAATTGCCCAATTTCGCCGGCTGTACCGTTGAGTCTGAATGGTAAGGATTGGCGCCGAGATAATAGTGAGGGTCGGCCGGATTCTCCCAGGCCGTGTCCCAGCAGGGGTGTGTGTTGTCCACGGACGTTGACGCCTCGTACTTGCAGGGGTTGAAGTTCGGATTGTGGATAATTAATATCCCGCTGCCGTTCTCCTTCGGGCCGGGGTAGTCGCCCGTTATATAGGTAATTCCCGTAAGGGGATCGCCGTTGTTCATCCCGATCGAGCCGTCATAGGGGCCGTAGTAGTCACAGTTTGCCGGATCGAGATAGTCGGAAGCGCTCGCTCCCGTGAGGCCCAACACCTCCTCGGGGGAGTTGGGGTATGTGTTCGGATCGAGGGTGTTGTCGGTTGGAGGAGTTCCATAGACATCGGCCGATCCTTGCAATGTGATACTGTTTCCTGACGTGGTTCTTACCCCAGCCGTATCGTTCCCGGCCCCCCCCAGGTTTCCCTCCATATCGTGGTCGCGTCCGTCCGCACAGAAGTTTCCTATCACATTAACTTCAGAGTTTGCGGTTATCGCCCCTTCCACCTTGATGTCCATGGGTATCTTGGATATCTCGAGGACCACCACCGTCTCTCCGTCCGAGGAGCGGCCCTTTGACGTTATAACCTCCACGGCATATCCCTCCCCCGCCGCGGGATAGGTGATGGACGGGAAGTATCCTTTGTCGTATGTCACCACAACGTCGGGCGTTGTGGGGTCATCGTCGTCATCGATCGTTTTGTGCTTGATGTTAACCTCATATGAATCGCCGTTATCGAGCTTCCCCTTAAACTGCGGTGCTGTCGAAAGATCGTATGACCAGTTTATGTCAAAGGGGGCGGAATCGTACATCGCGGCGTCGTATTTGGGGTCCGATGCGGAGAGGTTTAGCCTTGCTATCGCCTCGCTTACCCCCGCCTCGGCGGCGTAAAAAGACCTTGCCCCCCTGAACACGTTCCTGCTGATGTTAAGGTCAGTAGACGACATAAAGTACATGGTCATCCCGAGTATAGTCAGGAGGAAGAGAAACATCATCACGACTATCAGCGTCAGGCCCGACTCGTCGCCTTTTATTTTATTCAATAGCCTCTTCATTGTAATCACCCTATACCTCGAATCTTTTAGTTGCTCACGTGGTTTGATCCTGCGCCCTCGTTTGCCGGATCACAGCTGTCTATCGCCTTGATGTAGTATTCGTAGGTGTGATCTTTCAGCTTTCCGCTGACCGTCTCCGACCAGGTGGTAACGTTCCCCACAATCGCATGCAACACGAATCCGTGGCTGTCGTAGTTTCTGTATATTCTGTAGCCTACAAGGTCGGTCAGGGTGCTTCCGTCCGTATTCTTCGTCGGGGCGGTCCAGACCAATGTCACACTATTTTGACCGAGGGTTGACATAGAGAGCCCCGTAGGCGCGTTCGGCACATCATCACAAGGATCCGGAACAACGGTGATCGCAACAGAGCAGTCGAAGAGGGCGTCATCACAGCTGCTGCTGCTATAAGATATGTCGCTTGCTCCTCCAACCGTTATTGTATCGCTGTTGTTCACGTACAGATCGAGGTTAGTTGGAGAGCTGGGGTAGTCGCTTATGCGGTAGACCTTGATGTAATCCCTCCCTCCGTAGGAGCTCTCATCGATGTAGAAAACACCCGTGTTTCCGTCTTCCTTCATCTTGATCGGGTCCGCGTCCCCCGCCGTGGAGCATACCTGTATGTAGATTATCTCCCCGGCTCCCATGTCGTTGATGCCGCCCAGCGCCTTCTCACATACCTTTACGTTCGGCCGAAAAGCATCGCCCGCGTTAATCTCGGTAACGTTTACATAGATGGAGCAAACGGCGGCGCCTTCACACTCGGAATAGATGCTTGAGGCCTCGCTGGAGTTTGGAGTCGGCTCACAGAAGTCGAGAGCGGTTACGTAGTAGGAATACTCTTCCGCGGCGAGATCCGTAATACCCGCATCGGTGTAGTACAGGTCTACGACTGCATCGCTGTTTATCTGTTCCCACTCGCCGCCGCTTACGCTTCTGAATACGTTGTATCCCTTGAGATCGACACCGATTGCCGATCCGTCGGTGTTTTCGGTCGGCGCATCCCAGGAAAGATCTATGGAGTCAAGACCGGCGCTAATCGTCCCAACCAGATTAGTGGGCGGATTTGGAACGTTGTTACATACGTCCCCTTCCTGCTGATAGTAGTTGAAGAAGCCGGAGCCGATCTCCGGTCCCCTGTCGAAATTTCCGTTGTTGTCCATCGCAAGGATGAAGAACCATATAGTACAATCATCGTTGTTGGGTATATTGGTTGATGTCCTGTAAAGGCTTCCGGCTACGTTCACCATCGCCACCTTTGTATACGTGGCGTCGCCGAAGACAAAGGGCGGGGGACCGGTCGTCTCATCGTAAATATTCAGGCTGTCAACGAAGTAGTATAGGTCCACGCTTTTTATACCAGCGAGGGAGTTGTCGTAAACGTTGGCGCTGACAGATAGGCTTACTCCGCCCGGCTCAACCAGCTCTCCAGAAGGATTGAGCCCTTCATCCCCGGGAACCACCCAGGCCGGAGTCGCCACGCCGGGCTTATTCTGCGTCACGTTTTCTATCGTCGGCCCCAGGGGGATATTCTTGAAGCCATCATAGCTGCAAGATTTTACGGTCGGCATAGACTTATTGATGTAGGTGAAGCTGAAGACCAGGGCATCCTCCCTCATATTTATCGTCTTATCCACGTCGCCGTTGGCATCGGTAAATACGAGAGTCACGGGGATGGCTATCGAGCCCGAGGCGGTCGAGCCGTAGTCGTAGAGCACCTTGCTGAAACTCATATTTGCCGTGGATGTCTTCTTCCCGGACCAAATAAGCTCCAGGGGCGTATTGCTTGCGGCATCGTCGCTCCCGATGTAGACCTCGCTGAGATACGAATAACCGTTCGTCCATTCCATTTCCAGCTCGGTAAGCTCAATCGGCCCCGCGCTCGTATTCTCGATGTAGTATGTAACGGAGTTGTGATAAAAAGTAGGCGTTGTCAGCGTAATATCGCCGGTCAGCGCATAGGTGACTTCACTATCGGTCTTGACCCTTCCGGGCTTTATCCCCTCAAGGACCGCCGGCGCTGATATGTTGTTTGCCTTGGCAGTGGCGTAGTCCGGATCCGATGGTAAGATGTTTTCATAGTAACAGTCGGTCGCCCTTATCCCGTACGAATACGTGCCTCCCTCCACGACGCTCGCATCCATGTAGTAGTTGAACCACTGGGGCGCGCCACCGGTAAGCTCGGTGCTTGAGGAGAGATTGAAGGTATTACCTACGCTTCTGTATACGTGGTAACCGGCGAGATCCACAATCGTAATTCCCTGGTGATTCCAGCTGAGACGCGCATATGAATAACACCCCTCCGACGTGAGGCCGTTCGGGACGGGGGGCGCGCCCGCATAGTCGGGGTCGTCGCCGCAGAGCTCGGACAGGGTTATTGCAACATCGGTGGCGTCGCTCGGGTTGCCGCAGAGGTCAAAGGAGACCGCCAGAAAATAGTATGTCCCGTTGACCTCCAGCTCCGGGATCAGGGGCGTTTCATCCACTTCCGAATCGAAGATGATCGGGGGGACGGACCCCTCCTGCGCAAAGACCCCCCCGCCGTCAGGAATGAGCGTACCTCCGGAAACGTTCCCATCTCCATCTATGGTCGGGTATCCGGTGGTGCTGAAGTAGACCTTTGTCTCCTTGAAATCCGGATCGTCGGACCTGTTCGGATTGGTGAGGCTCAGAAAGACCCTCTTCCACCCAGCCTTGGAGGTCAGCTCCGGCACCGGGTAGGGATCGTGATCGATGGGAATTGTGTCTCCGGGGGTTGTGTCCGAGCCGGTCGGGGTATCGGTTTCCGGTCCGCTCAGCCCGTCTCCGCTGGTCAGCCTGTAGTCTGATGACGTGTATCTCTTGGTGTCGTCATCGCCGGCGTCGTTGGAAATAAGAGTGAGGTCACAGTTGACGGCGGTTATGGCGTAGTAGTATTTCCTGCATCCGACAAGTCCCGTATCGGTGAATTCCGACTTGGCGCTGTCGAGGATCGTGGGCGTCGATCCCTCGTCGGCCACAAGGACAAGCCCGATAAGATCGTCCGGATTATAGCCGGCGCTTAGGGGGAAAGTGGTTATCGGGGTCGAGCTTCTGTATATCCTGTATCCGACTATATCTTTATCCGTGGAGGGGCTCCATGTTAGTTTTACGCCCCCTTCGCCGGAATCCTCGCCGATGAAATTCTCCGGCGGCGTGGGCTTGTTCGGATTAGGAATCGTGTCATTTTCGTCCACATCGCCGTCCCCGCTTACCTCGGTCGAATACTCGCTTATATTCATCGAGCGGTCAAAGGCCGACATCGCTACGTAGTACATGATCGAGTCGGGATCGTTTGACGGAGCTATGTCCAGCCCTGTCAGGGTATAAGACTCTGCATCCGGGCTGTTTATTATGACCTTTTGTGTGTACGGCGATACGGTTCTGCTCTCAACGTGGAAGTAGATAATGTATCCCGCAAGGTCTCCCTCCGTGTTTTTATCCCAAGTTAAGGCCAGCTCACCGCATCTGTGGGGATCTGAAACCTTTACATTAGTCGGTGGATCGGGGGGGTTCGTATCCAATAGGTTCACGTCGATCCCGAGATTCCTTATATAAATGCTGGTGGAAAGGTCCCTTGTGAGAAATTTCCTCCTGATAGGATCCTTCTTTGCCGTTTTGACCTTCAGTTTTAAATCCATTCTCCTCACATTGGGAAGATCGGCCGCGGTTATCTCACCGGAAGATGGATCAAAATCAATCTTTACGTTATCACCGGAGTAATACGTTATCCTAAATGTGCTTACATTCTCTATAATAGTCTCATCAGTTCCAGGGATCCAGCTTGAGGCAGACGCATCATAAAGGTTCATCCGCCTGATTACCTTATCGTCCGCCGGCTTGTATTCGTAGAGGATCTTCGCCCTTGTCAAGTTCAAGGTGTTGTACTCCTCAAACTGTATCATGTCCTCCTTGGCCGTAATTATATCCGCCGTAATCGGAGAGGTCTGCGCGTCATACCCGATAAGCTGGATCTCCCTCGTCATGAACTCCAGGGCCATCTTCTCCTCCTGGTGCGTATCCAGGATGAGGTTGTGGGAAATAAACGCCTTATAATCGGAGAGAAACACCTCGTATATGGCGGCAATCAATATCGCCGCAATTAAGAGGGCGACCATTATCTCAACCAGCGTAAAACCTTTTCTCTCTTTTAACTTCTTCATTTTCAACCCCTAAAATCTCGAGAACAGCGTCTCGAACTCTATGGTATGGTCCTTTCTTAAATCGGTCCAAGATATCTCCATGACGACCTTTCTTACACCTTTCACCGGCGAGTCATTTGTGACTGTCCATTCGAGATCGAACTTCACATTGTCCACGGTCTCGCTGTCGGTTCCCGGAACTATATTGGCATAGGGGGTGTTTCTCAACTCCTCGAGCTTGCCCTTGGCGAGGTTCGTGGCCACGCTCATCTTCTCGCTGTTGTGGGTGAAGGTCATGGTCTGGGTGAACAGCATGGAGATCGAGAGGATCCCCACCGAAAAGATAGCCATCGAGATCATGTTTTCGAGGATGGAAAAACCCCTTTCCGATCCGCAATCGAATCTTAAAGGTCTCATAAGCCTTCTCATTTTCGTAATCATTTCACCACCCCCTTGAAACTCTTGCTATTCCCGTTACGGCCCTTACGGTTATCTTCCTCTTCTTGTCGGTCAGCTTGTTCGAATCGGAATAAATTTTTATCTCCATGTTCGAATCCGCCTGGCCGATTTTGTTAAAAGTCAAAGTACTTGTTCCTATTCCGCTGAAATGTGTCCCCTCAGGCAGTTCGATTATCTCGGTCTTATCCTTGTATGTAACCGTGTACTTCCTCTGCGACTCAAAGAAGTTGACAATGACATTGGAGTTTTGCGATATGGCGCTGATTCTCGCAAGCATCAGGTTCTTCTCGAGGTTGTCCGCCGCTGAGTTGAGCCTGAACTTGGGCGCCCAGCTTATGAATGTAGGCACCGCAATCGATGTGGATATTGCGATGATCGAAACGACAACCAACAATTCCAACAAGGTAAAACCGCCTTCTCTCACTATTCTTTTCATCATTTTCCCCTTCTCTCAATTTCTTCTATACATTGACCTTGCCTATTTATAATGCAAAGACTATGCCACATTAAAAAACCGCGAAATGCGGCTTTATAAATACCCGAAATCACAGCGGTTTTTTGCTTAATATTACTTTTTTTAACAGGATTTGATGATATACCAGCCGAAAAGTTAGGTCGTATAGCAAATACATAATGATTTCAATTAGTTACGTTTGGAGCGGTGAGCGGTGGGTGCAAATGTGAAAAAAAAGTGCAAAATCCATTTGCACTTCATTTTACGAAATATTGAAGACTAATCCATTATTATTATCATTCAATGTCGTCTGACTTGATACCGTACTTCCTCATTAGGTGCTGAAACGACTGGCGGGAGAGACCGCTCTCCCTGGCGGCCTTTGAGACATTTCCGTCCGCACTTTTCAGTGCGTCCTTCACAAAATTGGACTCGAAGCGATCGAGGAGGTTGCCCCTCAAATCCCTGAAAGATTCGCCCGACAAATCCACAGGACTCTTTTGATCCTCTTTGACTATGCCGTCCTCCGGTGTAATATCCGAAATCTCGATCAAATCCCCCTTGGCAAAAACCACGCCGTTGTATATCTTGTTCATCAATTCCCTCACATTCCCGTTCCAATCCCTGTTCTTCAGGTATTCCAGCGCCTCATCCGTTATCCCCTTGATCGGCTTGGAAAGCTTGGCGGAGTACATGGCCAGAAAATAGCTTGAAAGCCTCCTTATATCTTCGGACCTCTCCCTCAAAGGCGGCATGCAAATATTAATGACGTTTATTCTGTAAAAAAGGTCCTCGCGAAACTTACCCTGATTTACCTTTTTGGTGAGGTCTTTATTAGTCGATGTGATCACCCTTACGTCGAGCTTCTTTACCTTCTCGCTCCCAAGGGGCAGAATCTCCCCCTCCTGGAGGGCCCTCAAAAGCTTGACCTGGACATCGGGCGAGATGTCCCCGATCTCGTCCAAAAAGAGCGTGCCCTTATCCGCCTTTTCAAACAACCCCTTTTTGTCCCTGTAAGCATCCGTAAAGGCCCCCTTTACGTGACCAAACAGCTCGCTCTCGAGCATCTGCTCAGGAAGATTAGGGCAGCTGACCGAAACGAGGGGCATATCCTTTCTCGTGCTGAGCTCGTGGATGGCCCTTATTGCCAGCTCCTTTCCCGTGCCGCTTTCGCCGGTTATGAGGACGGGAGCGTCCGTGGGCGCCACGGCCTTGATCTTTTCATACACCCTCTGCATAGGCTCGGAAACGCCGACAAAATCCATGAAATCAGCGCTCTTGGTCACGCTCATCCTGAGATCATAAATCTCGTCTTTGAGCCTTCTCTCCTCCAACGCCTTCTCGATGGTCATTGTCACAATCTCGGAACCGAAGGGCTTGGTTATAAGGTCGTAGGCGCCCTTCTTGATGCATTCTACTGCGAGGTCTATAGATCCGTGGGCCGTTATAATAATAACTATGATCGAAGGATCGATCACCTTTACCTTTTCCAACAGCTCTATCCCGTCCATCCCGGGCATCCTGACGTCGGTCAGGACAATGGTGATGTTCTCCTTGTAAATCTTCTCAAGGGCGGATTCGGCGGAGTCCGCAAGAAACACGTTTTTGTATCCCTCCCTCTCCAGCATCCTGTCAAGGAGCAGCAAAACGCCCTCTTCGTCGTCAACTACCAATATCGACTCATCCAGATAAGTATTCAACATAATATACCTATTATAGATATTGTTACCAAACTAGTCGGGGAGTTCCTCCTCGACTGGAAGTGCAATGATAAATTTCGCCCCTCCCCCGGGGGCATTTTCTATGGCTATCCCTCCCCCATGCTCGTTTACAATTCCGTAGCTTACAGAAAGCCCGAGACCTGTTCCCTGTCCCGCCGGTTTTGTGGTAAAAAAAGGGTCGAATATCCTTCTCTTGTTTTCCTCGGGCACTCCCGGACCGTTGTCCATAAACGTTACCAAAACCATATTGTTCTCTTTATCCCATGATGTCTCGATTATAATCTCTCCTCCGTTCTCAACAGCGTAAATCGAGTTTTGAAGTACGTTTAAAAACACCTGGGTCATCTTTATCTGATCTCCATAAAAGGTGGGGAGATCATTTTTGATTTTCTTTATCAGATTGATGTTCTTCTCTTTCAGCTCCTTCTTATTTAGTACTATCACGTTGTGGAGTATATCTTTGAATAAGAAGTACTCTCTCTTATCCACCCTTGATCTCGAAAAGATAAGCATCTCTTCAAGAATGGTCTTGCAGTTTAAGGCCTGCTCCTCAATTATCTTGAGGTCTTTATATTCCCTTCTCTCTTTATCTACATCTTTCAGCAACAGTTGCGCGTATCCTAAAATCGCCGTCAGCGGGTTGTTTATCTCGTGGGCAACCCCGGCGGAGAGCTGGCCGAGAGAAACCAGCCGGTCCTGTTGTATCAACCTCTCCGAGAATCTCTTCTCCTCTGTAATATCCCTCGAATAAATCAGGTAGTCGTAATCACCCTCTTCCGATTCAATTGGATAGACGGATACGAAAAAACAACTACCCTCACCATTACCGCCGATGAATACTTCACCGCTTGTCCCCTCCTTATACTCGATGCTCCTCTGGAGCGGACACTCCGGGCAGGGTTCGTCCTTCGTATTGAATTGCAGATAACACTTTGTATTCAGTAGCATATCGAATCCTGATGCCAGCTCTTCACAGATCTTCCTGTTGATAAACTTCATCCGATAGTCTTCGTCTACTATGAACATACGGTCTGAAACGGCGTCAAAGGCCGTCATGAGGCGGTTCCTGGAATTCAAGATCAAGGTCTCCATTTTTTTACGCTCTGTAATATCCTTAATCGTCCCATGATAACCGGTGATGTTTCCGTCGTCATCCCTTAACACCGTCGACGTTTCAATGCAGTCCAAAATCGCCCCGTCACTCCTCTTCAGCGTCAGCTCGTAGTTCCTTACAAAACCATTTTTCTCAATATCCCTCTGAAATCTCTCTCTCTCTTCGGAATTTATATACAGGTCTCTTGTGTCCAGGGCAAGAAGCTCGTCTCTCGTGTATCCAAAAAATTCCTCCGCAATCGGATTCATATCTATAAGTCTGCCTTCAATGGTAGATATATAAATGACATCCTTGGACGTCTCAAAGAGATTTCTGTATTTCTCCTCCGATTCTCTAAGGGCTCTTTCCGCCAATATCCTCTCGGTAACGTTATTAATAAAGGCCAGGTCCGCCCTTGTATCCTCCCACTTTATCGTCACTCCCATGCCCTCAACCCAGATCATCTTTCCCCCTTTATCAGCCATTCTAAAGATATAAGGGTAAGTAAGGCTTTCACCCCTGTAGAGCTTTATGTATCTGTCGACCATCAAATCCCGATCCTCGGGGTGAACAAGATCGAGGAAAGGCTTGTCTTTGAGTTCCTCCTCTGAGTATTCGGTCAATTCCAGAGCACTTGGGTTAAAAAATGTCACCAATCCATCCTGAACCACAAATATCGCCTGATCCATGTTTTCAAACAGGGTCCGATATTTCGTTTCGGATTCGGAAAGCTCCTTGGTTTTCAGCATCACCTCCCTTTTGAGAGTTTTTTGATACTCCTTCTCGATCATCTCCCGCCTCTTCCTGGCGGAGATATCGACCATTATCCCTGCTACGATCCTATCCTTTACGCTCGAAATCAGCTTTGGTCTGAATTCTACAAATATCTGCTCCCCATTCTTTCTGTAAAAAGGCATCTCAAATTTTTTGGCATCTCCCGGTCCCGACTCTTTGAAAACTTCCTGATACTTTTCTTCTATTAAAGGCCTCATTTCCTCGGGGTAAAAATCGGTTATGTTCTTACCCAGGGCCTCTTCATTGTCGTAGCCTGTAATCCTTGCGGCGGCCTCGTTGTAATATATTATTTTTTTATCTTCAAGTATAAAGTATCCGTCATCGATATCCTCCACCAGCGTCCTGTATCTTCTCTCCGATTGAACGAGTCTCTCGGTGTTATCTTTCAAGGCGAGGCTCATACTGTTAAAAGCCCGGGCTATGTCGTTTATTTCCTCCCAGCTCTTTATATCAACGGTCTTTCCGAGTTTCCACTCCGAGATGCTCTTCGTCCCCTCGATTATTTCTTCAATGGGACGCGTCAATCTGTTTGAAAAATAGAGGCTTATTAGAATAATAAGGGAAGCCATGGCGGTAAGCTGCAGGAGGTCCCTGATTATCATATAATTTGACAGGGCGTAGGCTTCATCCTTTGCCTGAACGGCTAATACAAAATAGGGACTCGATACAACCCCCGGTATTGTATCAAGTACATTCACTCCGGCCACAAACTCCATCCCCGAATCATCCAAAAACCCTATGACCTTCCTCTCATTTTTCTTGTCAAGAACCTTTTCTAAATCAATGCCCTTAAGCTTTTTATATAGCGTCTCTTTATTGGGGTGTGAGACGATCTTCAGGAAATTATCCAGCACAATTATATATCCGTAATCATTCCACTTCAGCGTATCCGCATTGGTTATATCCCAAACCTTTTTCATATCCATTCTCGCCGTCAAGACGCCCACCACATTGTCCTTACTAAACACCGGCTGAAAAAAACTCATGACCATTCGATTTCCCATGGAAATCAGATATGGAGAAGTTATCACCGGTTTCCCTTTCATCGCATCTTTGAACCAGATCGTCTTGTCGATATCGTAGAAGTAATTGTATGTGGTTGAGAGGGTAATGGTCCCGGACGAGTCCACATAAGAAATATCATCGAAGTAGTGGTACAGATCCTGTACCTTCTGCATCTCGGCTATTTTTTCTTCGTTGGTGTACTTCGCTGATTTGATGATTGGATTATTGGCAAGGATCATCAGATCGTTGTATCGATCGACGAACATCCTGTTGAGCTCTTCCGCAACGTGATCGGAAGACAAAAAGAGGAACTCGTCTATCTCCGCCTTGTATTTCTCCCTTGTGATGAATATATCGAGGTAGAGATAAATCGCCATCGGCAATATGGCGATAAACACCATAAAGAGGAAGATGTCGTTCTTTAGTGATCTCCCCCTTTTTATCTTGTGAGTTCTGCCCATACCCTGTTCATAAATATGTTTCTTTTGCCCATAAGGGGCTTGTAGTACTCACATCTTTTCAGGACTTCATCCGTGAGATAGATGTTTTCCGTATTTAGAAGCTCTTCGTTCAGGAATCTCTTCGATTCGGGCACGGCATTTGCATACCAGAGATAGTTCGATATCCTTGCGATGTTCTTCGGCTTAAGGACATAATTTATGAACAACTCGGCCGCGTACTTGTTTTTTGAGTTTGTCGGGATGACAAAGTTGTCGATCCACATGGGGGCCCCATCATCCGGAACTATATAATCCAAATACTCGTTCTTGTCTTTTGCCGTATAAGTATCACCGCTGTAGAGGTAAGCCACGTATGTGGTACCGTCTTCGAGATGCTTCATTATCTCAATGGTGTCAAAATAACCCCTGATTATCCCCTTCTGCTCAACCAGCAATGCCTTCGCCGCCTCTAAAGACCGTTCGTCTTCGGTGTTTATGGAAACGCCCAATATCTTCAATGGAGGAGCGAAAATCTCCTGAATATCATCCAGAATATCTATTTTGCCCTTGAACCTCTTGTCAAAGAGGATCTCCCATCCTATATCTTCATCCTTTACATATTTCCTGTTCACGGCTAGGCCGGAAGTTCCCCATAGATAAGGAATGGAGTAATCGAGGTTTTTGTCAAACGGGGGGATTCTAAATTTTTTATCTACTTTGGATAGATTGGGTATATTATTTTTGTCAATCCTCTCCAAGAGCTTCAGGTTGATCATCGTCTCGACAATACTTCCGCTGGCAACGGCAAGGTCATAGTTTCCCGGGTCTGATTGAATGATGCTTATCATTTCGTGTTCATTGACGTAATATACAAATTCAACTTTTATATTATACTCCTTTTCGAACTCCTTCACCACATCCATTTCCATATATTCTTCCCAGTTCAGAATCGTTATTTTGTCGGGCAGTTTTTTATTTTCGGCGGGCTCCTCTTTTGCGCATCCCCAAAAGAGGACGGAGACACACAACAACAGAGCAACGACAACCATTGGAAGCAATTTTCCTGTTTTTCGATATAAATCTCTGAACCCCATTTCTTCCCTCCTTTATATGAGCCTCTCCCGGCTTAAACATCATCTCGCCCAGATAATTGGCAATAGTATCAATCACCAACGAGCTCTAAACTGTATTCCACCATCGGTACGAACGGAGAACGCAACATCCCCACAACATCTCCGTCCTCTTTCATAAAACCTGACATATCAATCAACGGCGTGTGTTCCTTTACGGACGGCAGTTTTTCGCGCAATAAAACCGTATTGATATTTACCTTCTTTGGAGTGACGTAAAGGAAAAACTGCCTCTGCTCGTTGAGCGAAAAGATATTGACCGTGTTCTTATCGAATCTACTCGAAATCAAGATATCGTCTTTGTCCGTAGCGGAGATCTTCAGCTCAACACTGTTTTCCGAAATAGTAAATTCCATCCCACTGCCGGTCCCTTTTACAGTGTCCTCTACGTGATTGACCTTACCCTCTATGTATACATAGCTGTCTCCGGAAAGCTCCATCGAAACCTCCCACACCGTCTTTGAGTCGGCGGTTTCGCTTTCACCGGTTCCCGTGTAGACCCCGGAAAAATCGGGTATTCCCTTCTCCTCCCCCACCACATCCTTGTCCGCATCTACTTCCTCCTCTCCCAACTCGGCAGGCTCCTCACTGTCTTCGATTACCGTGTTGTCGTCATCCGTCTCTGGAGCTTCCTTCGTCTCGTTCTCCTTAATCTTTTCGGCGGCCCCGTCTTTGGCAGAAAAATCCCCTGCAGGCGGCGCTACGGTTCCCCTCTCCCTGGGAATGACAATCATCAGAAATATCGTCCCGAGAAGGACAAATCCCGCCACGAGAGAAACAATCCTCACAATCCGCCCAGGGGTTGTTCCGATGCTTTTCTTTTTAACCTTAGCCCCTTTATCTCTTCGAGTTACCATCAATTGTCTCCTTTATTTGTCAAACTCCATCAATAATCCACCCCCGACCGATCTTTTGTTTACCAATTTGCTGTTAATATCTTTTTTACCACAATCCCGGAGATTTTTCCAGCTAATTGCTTTAAGCTTCGTCAATCATGATTCAATCAATATGTGATTAAAGGATATCACCAAAAAAACTCAAAAAAAGGCCCATTATTTCGATGTAAACAATGGGCCATATAAGATTGAAGCAATATATTCTTTGCCTGTTTCAGAAAGGAGTTCTATTTATGTCCGCCTCCGTTTCCGCCGCCGTTGCCGCCGCCGTTGCCGCCTCCGTTTCCGCCGCCGTTTCCGCCCCCGTTTCCGCCGCCGTTGCCGCCGCCGTTGCCGTTGCCGTTGTTGCCGTTGTTACTGCTATTACTGTTGTTACTGTTTGCGTTCTTTCCCTTGTTTGCGTTGTTTGAATTCGCTACATCCGTTTTGTTGCTGTCCTTCTTTGACTGGCCGTAGATCGTCGACTTATTCTCCTTTACGGCCTTTACCGTATTTCTTACCGTGTTTACGAAACCGGCCTTAACCTTTCCCATGGTTTTGGCCATAAAACCCTCTTTATCCTGTCCCTTCCTGAGGCCGAGGGCGCTCGGATGAATTCCGAGTTCATGGCAAATCACCCCCCATCCCAGTCCATCCTCGCGCATCCCCTTGATCGTATCTACACTTACGGCGCCCACTTTCGCCACGGCTTCATCGGCCGTAGTCTCCGCATCTGCGAGGTTCGCCTTGGCATCGCTCAGAGCCGCCTCCGCCGCGGCAATATCTTCCGGTGCGGCATTCGGATCAGTTTGTAAAGCCGCCAGGGCTTCCTCCGCCGCAACAACAGCGGCCTTTGCCTCTTCAAGGTCTGAAAGCGCCGCTTCCGCCGCATCCTTGTTTGCCTGGGCCTCTTCCACCGCGGCCGTGGCGGTCTCAACGTCCGTCTTTGCGCTGTTCACCGCATCCTCAGCGGCAGCGATAGCCTCCGGTGTAGAATTGGGATCCGCACTCACCGCCGCAAGATTCTCCTCGGCCGCTGCCAATGCGCTGTTGGCTTCATCTAGATCTGACTGAGCCTCATCCACGGGAGACACCGCCGCCTCTGCGAGGTTTTCCGCCTTCTCAAGCTGCGCGTTGTTCCAGTTCACGTCTTTAGAAGTATCTTCCGTTATGTCGTTGGAGTCCGTGGTATCCGTCGTACCGGTAGAATCCGCAACATCGGTCGTTCCCGTCGACGTACCCGGATCCGTTGCATCCTGCGCTATAACGGCCGTAGTTACAGTGATTGCCGTCAGGAAGACGAAAAGCATGAAGAAAAGAAGCATCCTTTTCTTAATCAGTTTTTTCATTTTATTTCTCCTCAATTTTCTAAACCTTTTAAAAAAGGTTGTCAGTTCAAGGATTTTAAAAGCATCCATCTTCTATTACATATGCAAAATTTTTGCCATTATTTCCAACAAATTGTATCTGCCTGATATCTTTAGGTATTTTCGGTTTTCCCGACTAATTCAGCCTGAAATCGTAGAATTTAGCTCTATTGCTATTTATTCAATTATTTCAAGCAGTTATGAAAATACGCTCTATCTACATTGTGCAAAAATATTTTGCCCTGCCGAATATTTTTGCGCCGCACCTCCTCCATGCCATTTTCCGACAAACCAAGTATAACCAGCAAAAAAAGCCAACTTGACAAGGGCCGCAACGGTCGCTCCAACGTCAGTAAGGGTCTGGATTGAGTCTTAACTTTTTCACTTTCCTTTCACCCCTTGATTTGATAAAATACATTCAGGTATGAAGGATTATTTATCCGGGAACTCAACTTCTTCCGGCTCACCCGGCAACTGGTTCAATTCCGACAGAATTGAATATCAAAACTGTAAGAGTGAATCGCTATGGTCATAGACAAGGACTTCTCTTTCAGCTCCTATCTGGCGTTTCGCTATATAGTGAAAAAGGGGATCGGCTGGGGCGAGGGATTGGTCCCGAAGTTTCCGGAGGTAGAGGAATCGGACCTCTTCAAGGTCAAGAGTTCCGAAGATGTCTTGGAGGCTCTAAAGGCGATCCTGGCGGAGGAGCTGAAAAAAGACACCGGCCTCCTTCTGAGCAGCGGGATCGACTCCGCGATCCTGGCGGCCCTCCTCCCCAAAGACACCCCCACTTATACCGTCCGCTTCGTCGCTGATAACGCCGTCGACGAGAGCATGACCGCAAAGATATACGCCGAAAGATGCGGACTCGACCACACAGTCATAGACGTGACCTGGGACGATTACCTCGAATACGGCGACTACCTGATGAAGAACAAGAAGTCCCCCCTTCACGCCGTGGAGGTTGGCCTCTTCAAGAGCACCCTCAGGGCCAAGGAAAACGGCATCAAGAACCTCATACTGGGAAACGGCGCCGACTCCACCTTCGGCGGACTGGACAAGCTCCTCTCCAGGGACTGGACGTTTGACGAGTTCGTCGAGCGCTACACCTTCGTTAAGCCCAAAGGCGTCGCCAAAAAACCGGTCTCCATGCTCGACACCTACGAAGACTACAGAACCGGAGACCGGATCGATGTTATACGCTTTCTCAAGATAGTCCACGGCTTCGGTGTCATCCAGGCCTTTGACAACGCCATCCACTGCGGGGGGTGCGAAATCATGGCGCCCTACGAGCGGCTTCTTCTCGATGCGCCCCTCGACATAGCGAGGATCAGGGGGGGAGAAAGCAAATACATTCTTAGAAAGATCTTCAAGGATATTTACAGAGACCTCGAGGTGCCGGAAAAGATACCTTTCGCCCGGCCGATGGATCGGTGGCTCTCCGACTGGGAAGGGCCCAAGCGGGGCGAATTTATGGATGACCTCGACATGACCAAGTTTACCGGCGACCAGAGATGGCTCCTGTACTGCCTTGAGAGATTCCTGGATATTCACGAACTATGAAAGTAGCCCTAAAGAGAGTCGAAGGTTACAACATCAAGGATGTCTCCGAAGCCCTCGCCGATATGTTTCGGATGCTCGGGTACGACCGCGAAAATCCCCTCGGACATATCGTAAGGCCCAACGACACGGTATTCATAAAGCCGAACTGGGTGGCCCACGAGTACAGGAAGTCGTGCGACTTTGACAAAAAGGGGGATGTCTATTCCGTCATCACCCACCCGTCGGTCATAAGGGGGGTGGTCGATTACGTCGCTAAGGCGCTCGGCGGAAGGGGCGAGATCATCATCGGCGACAATCCCTCCATAGATGCCGACTTCTCAAGACTGAGGGACCTCGTCAGGCTGGACGACCTGGAAAAGATGACCGACATAAGATGCCGGATCGTGGACCTCAGGCCCCTCGTCTGCACTGACCTCAAGGACTACGGGAAGAAATCAAAGATGAAAAAACAGCCGGGCGATCCACTCGGCTTCACCACCGTAAACCTGGGCAGGAAGTCACTCTTTTACGACGTTACCCCCCTTCTCTACCGGGGCGTCTTCGACAGCCGCTGGGAGACGGTGCTCCACCACTTCGGCAGGAGGCACGAGTACTCCTTTTCCAACTCGATTATAAACGCCGATGCATATATCTCGATCCCGAAATTGAAGACCCACAGAAAGGTCGGGGCAACCCTGAACATAAAAGGGCTTGTGGGGACGAACTCGGTCAAGAACTATCTCGTCCACTGGCGGGTCGGCTTCCCGATGATTGGGGGGGATGAATATCCCGACTTTATGTCGTGGCTGAAAAGCAAGCGCCAAAAGGTGACCCACAGGGGCGCGTGGCACGGAAACGACACGGCGTGGCGTATGGTCGTCGACATCTACAACGCCTTTGCCGAAAGGGTCGGGAGGACATTCACCGTAATCGACGGGATAGTAGCAGGTGAAAAAAACGGCCCGTTCTGCCCGCAGAATAGGCGCGCGAACGTCCTGATCGCCTCGGAAGACCTCCTGGCCGCTGACTGCGCGGCGGCGAGGCTGATGGACTTCGATATAGGAAAGATCAAGTATCTCGATTACCTTATCAATCAGAGAAATATTGCCCTAAACGACATCGAGGTTATATCGGAGGATTTTATTGCGGAGGATTTTTTCGACAGCTCAAACGAGTACCTGAGATTCATGCCGCCGCATGGCTGGGAAAACATCGCATTACATAGATAATTTAAATGATCTGGAATCTTAAAAAAATGAAGAAGAAAAAGTCGGACGTCATCGGATACACCACGGGTGTTTTCGACCTCTTCCATATCGGACATCTCAACATCCTGAGAAACGCCAAGCGCCTCTGCGACAAGCTGATAGTCGGCGTCACCACCGACGAGCTCCTTATGGATTACAAGAAGAAGAAGGCGGTCATCCCCTTCGTCGAGCGCTGCGAGATTGTCCGGGCCATCAGATACGTCGATGTGGTGGTCGCCCAGGACACCATGGACAAGATCGAGGCGTTCAAAAAGCTCAAGTTCAACGTCATGTTCGTAGGGGACGACTGGTACGAATCGGACAAGTGGAAAAAAATCGAGGGGCAGTTCGAGAAAGTGGGCGTCAAGATCATCTACTTCCCGTACACCAAGGGGACCTCGTCAACCATGATAAACCAGATACTCGTAGAGACGAGAGAAGAGATCCAGGCGAAAAAGGAAAGGCTGAAAAAACTGTTGGACGAGAAGGGGGAGGAGCTGGACCTCACCGAGGAAGACATCAAGCTCCTGTTTTCCTAAAACACTTCGGTCACTAAAGCGTCGAAAAGTGACGGGTCATGGACCTCCCGTTGAGATGGACAAACCGAAACATCCTGACAGAATGAGGAAGAGCCATGACCCACAGTACATATATCATTCGTCTATTCGTCGGAATTTGAAGTCAGTGGAATTGGCAGGTGAGAAATTCAGGGATTTCACCAAACCTATTTCCCGATCCGATCCCGCCCTGAGATGACGCCCTATTGAGGTCCGACCCGCAATAAAGAGATTATCGCTGTCCTCTGAGATGCTCTCGGCGTTCGCAGCCTTGGCGAAGGTAAAAGGTTGTTGGTGCATCTATCCATTTACGAACGCCCTTTGGCGGCGGCCCGTAAGCCCGATCAATCGATCAATCCCGGATCATTTATCCGCCGGTCGTTCCTTCCTGTCCAGGGCCATCGAGCTTTTGAAGAATAGGATCGACTTCAATATGAAAAACAGAAAGACAAGAACGAGGGATACCAGTATGGATTCAAAAACGAGGCCCGTCAGGGGTCCTATGAAAAATACGATCGCCTCCCCCTCGACGGTGGAAAAGAGCACCATGCTCAACTTCCTCCTTGCGAAAAAACCTTTTATGGAGGCGAACAAATTCTTTCCTACATCGGCTCTCTCCCCGCCGTAGAATTCCTGTTTGTATCCCCTCCCCAGGAAATGAAGGGCCTGGTATTTCGACAGGATCTGCAGGAAATGGACGAAGATATAGATAAGGCCCACGATGATGTATTTCTTCTCGCCCGAGATCAAAAACCGGCCCATGACCAGGGCGAAGAGGTTCAGAAAGACGCTGATATTGTCGAGATAGACGTCCAGAAAGGCGCCGGCCGTGGAGGACTTTCCCGTCAGGCGTGCCAGCTTTCCGTCGACGGTGTCGAGGATAAATCCGAACTCGTATACGACCGCCCCTGCTACTAAAAACAGCCTTTCTCCCCTGTAGAACAAGTACGCGGACACAAGGGCGAAGAGAAAGGAGAAAAACGTCACCGCGTTGGGGGAGAGCCTCGTGAAGTTGGCGATAAGCCACGTGAGCCGTATGGAGATAGGGTCAAGGAAGTATCTCCCCCACCAGCTGTCCAAAAGCACAACCTCTCTCACGTCGTCCAGGGAATATCGAGGCATCGAAGGGGTCTCCCGATTTTACCAATAAGGAATAAAAACCACTTGGTACGAACTTAACATCAAGACGCCCGCTGTGTCAAGGGATTCCAGCGGACTTGATCCGAAGCGCCTCTCCATGTTTCCTGTTTTTTCTCGGTAAGTATAAAAAAATGGGGTAGCGGAAAAAACCGCAACCCCTTGAAAGAATGGTCGGGACGAGATGGTTTGAACCTCAGGCACCGAAAACCAGGCGCATGACGTCGCCATCCGTTGAGCATGGATTGGGAGTGGAGGGTCGGGAAGAATATACGGAGGCGTTTCGGTGGTGAAACTGAATATAACGATTGAACATATTAAAAAAATGTGATAATGAAAAGGTAAAAAAAATCTCTTAAGGAGCTAAAAATGAAGTTTGCCAAAGGATCGCTTTATATAATTATTGCTTTCCTGATTCTACTAAATACCACGGCAGCGTATTCGATTACTATCGAGGAATTTATTAAAAAGCATCCGGACGCTGAGGTTTCGATGGGTGCTGCTTATTATCCGAATAACTCCAAATTTGCCACAGGAAGTAGTGGTCTAGTAGATGATGATATGTATGCTCTTGAGATGAAAAACATTATCCCTTTTAGAACTTTATACGAGAGTGGAATAGTGTAATGGACCCCAAAAAGTAGACAAGGGGGATAGTTGGATGTAAGATGGTACTGTTCTCCAAATTAGAAAGGAGAGGCAAT